>CASECK010000030.1 GCA_949286295.1 uncultured bacterium
GGCCGGAGGACGGCCTGCCCCGCCCGCAGCGAGGCGGGCACATCCAGGATGCGCTGGTTGGACGAGCCCCGGAACCGAAGGCCCAGGTCCTTTTTCTCCAGCACAAAGGGGCCGTCCACCAGCACGTCCAGCTGCTCCAGCAGCGCCCGGCTGTGCTCCCCCACCCGGCCGTCCCGCAGGTCCTCAAACAGATAGCCGGAGTAGCACCAGATATCCTTGTCCGGCAGCTGCCCGCGCACCCGGCGGACCAGCTCCAGCAGGGGGCGCTGGTTTTGCGGCTCAAAGGGTTCTCCCCCCAGCAGGGACAGCCCCCGGATGTGGCCTTTGTCCAGCAGGGCCAGCAGCTGCCCGGCCTGCTCCTCCCCAAAGGGGCGGCCAAACCCAAAGTCCCAGGCCTCCGGATTGAAACAGCCGGGGCAGCGGTGGGTGCAGCCGGACACAAACAGGGACACCCGCACCCCGGGGCCGTTGGCCACATCCACCCGTTTGATATCGGCATAGTTCATACAGGCGCCTTCCTTCGCTGCCAACAGTATGGTTCAGGACCCTGCTGGATGTTACAGGTGGAGAACTCTGGCCTTAATCTCCTTGGTCTTGCCCACGTTCCAGAAGTTCTCTCCCAGATAGCCGCAGGTGCGGCGGGTGACGTTCATCTTGGAGTGGTCCTTGTTGTGGCAGGCGGGACACTCCCACTGGTTGTCGTCGTTGATGAGAATCTCCCCGTCAAAGCCGCACACCTGGCAATAGTCGCTCTTGGTGTTGAACTCGGCGTACTGGATGTTGTCATAGATGAAGCGCACCACGTCCTTCAGGGCCTCCAGATTGTGGCGCATATTGGGAATCTCCACATAGGAGATGCACCCGCCGGTGGAGATTTTCTGGAACTGGCTCTCAAAGGCGAATTTCTCAAAGGCGTCGATGTGCTCCCGCACATCCACGTGATAACTGTTTGTATAATACCCCTTGTCCGTCACATCCGGTATTGTTCCGAAGCGCTCCTTGTCGATACGGGCAAAGCGGTAGCACAGGCTCTCGGCGGGGGTGCCGTACAGGGCAAAGCCGATGTTGGTCTCCTTTTTCCAATCATCGCAGGCGCGGCGCAGCCGGTTCATCACCTTCAGGGCAAAGCCGGTGCCCGCCGGGTCGGTGTGGCTGACCCCCTTGACCAGCTTGGTCACCTCGTACAGGCCGATATAGCCCAGGGAGATGGAGGAGTAGCCCCCATAGAGCAGCGGCTCGATGGACGCGCCCTTGGGCAGGCGGGCAATGGCCCCGTACCGCCAGTGGATGGGCGAGGAGTCGGCCTTCACCTTCTTCAGGGCGTTGTGCCGGCACATGATGGCCTCAAAGCACAGCTGGAGCCGCTCCTCCAGCAGGGCCCAGAACTTCTCCTCGTCCCCGCCGGCCAGGATGCCAATCTGGGGCAGGTTCAGGGAGACCACCCCCTGGTTGAAGCGCCCCTCGAACTTGTACGCCCCGTTCTCGTCCTTCCAGGGGGCCAGGAACGAGCGGCAGCCCATGGGGGAGAAGACGTTGCCCTCATAGTTCTCCCGCATCTTCTTGGCGGAGATATAATCGGGGTACATCCGCTTGGCGGAGCACTTCACGGCCAGCTCGGTGATGTAGTCGTACTTGCCGCCCTTCAGGCAGTTATGCTCGTCCAGTACATACACCAGCTTGGGGAAGGCGGGGGTGATATATACCCCCTTCTCATTTTTGATGCCCTCCAGGCGCTGGCGCAGCACCTCCTCCACAATCATGGCGTTCTCCTCCAGATAGGGGTCGTCCTCCTGGAGGTTGAGGAACAGGGTCACGAAGGGGGACTGGCCGTTGGTGGTCATGAGGGTGTTAATCTGATACTGGATGGTCTGCACGCCGCTTTTCAGCTCGTCCCGGAGCCGGTCGGCCACCAGGCGCTCCATGGTGGCCTCGTCCACCTGGCCGGCGCACTCATAGGCGATGTGCTTGCGGAATTTCTCCCGGCTGCGGCGCAGGTACTTGCCCAGGTGCCGCAGGTCCACGCTCTGGCCGCCGTACTGGTTCGAGGCCACGCAGGCGATAATCTGGGTGACCACGGTGCAGGCCACCTGGAAGCTCTTGGGGCTCTCGATGAGCTTGCCATTCATAACCGTGCCGTTGTCCAGCATATCCCCGATGTTGATCAGGCAGCAGTTGAAGATGGGCTGGATGAAGTAGTCCGCGTCGTGGAAGTGGATGGCCCCCTCGTCGTGGGCCTTGGAGATGTGCTCGGGCAGCAGGATGCGGCGGGTCAGGTCCCGGCTCACCTCCCCGGCGATGTAGTCCCGCTGGGTGGCGGCAATCATGGTGTTCTTGTTGGAGTTCTCCTCGGCCAGCTCCTTGTTCTCGTTGCGCAGCAGCGAGAGGATGGATTCGTCGGTGGTGTTGGCCTTGCGCACCAGCGCCCGGTTATAGCGGTAGATGATATAGGTCTTGGCCAGGTGGAACTTGTTGCGCTCCACCAGCCCCTGCTCCACCATATCCTGGATGTCCTCCACCAAAATCCGCTGGCGCTTCTGCGCCTCGATGTGGCGGACAATCTCGTCAATTTCCGGCCGGGGCAGCCGGTCCTCCTGGGGGACCTCGGCGTTGGCCTTCTCGATGGCGGCGATAATCTTGCTGCGGTCATAATCCACGCAGGCGCCGTCCCGTTTGATGACTTTCATACTCTGTTCTCCTCTCTTTCGCGGGGGTGATATGCTCAACGCCGGGCTGCGCCCGGGACAAGTCTGGGGATGATTATAGCACACCCCTCCCCCTTTGTCCACTATATCTTGTGGATATTTTTCATATTTTTTTCAAATTATACAAGATATGTTTTTCGTTTTTGACGGCCCGGCAACCCGCCCTCATTCCGTCCCGGACAAGGCTTTTGGTTGCCCCGGGGCGCGGAATGTGGTATACTCTCCTTTGTAAAAATCGGCAAATCGCCCATGGGAGGTAGCTATGCACCCAGAGATCGCCGTGGCCATGAGCGGAGGGGTGGACAGCTCCGCGGCCGCCTGGCTGCTCCGGCAGCAGGGATACCCGCTGGCCGGTGTGATGCTCCAGATGTTCGGCAGCGGGGAGCCGTCCGGCGCGGAGGACGCCCGGGCGGCGGCGGCCAGGCTGGATATCCCCTTTTATCTGCTGGACGCCCGCGCCGCCTTCCGGGAGCGGGTGGTGGACCCCTTCGCCGCCGCCTACGAGGCCGGCCGCACCCCCAATCCCTGCGTGGCCTGCAACCGGTATGTGAAGTTCGGCTTCCTGCTGGGGCAGGCCGGGGAGATGGGCTGGGAGCGGGTGGCCACCGGCCACTACGCCCGGCTGGAACAGGACCGGGGCAGCGGCCGCGTGCTGCTGAAGAAGGCCCTCCACCCGGAGAAGGACCAGAGCTACGTGCTGGCCCTGCTCACCCAGCAGCAGCTGTCCCGGGCCCTGTTCCCCCTGGGGGAGCTGTCCAAGGCCCAGGTGCGGGACATCGCCGCCCAGGCCGGCCTGGCCAACGCCCACAAGGGGGACAGCCAGGACATCTGCTTCATCCCCGACGGGGACTACGCCGGCTTTATCCGCCGGCACACCGGCCGGGACTACCCCCCCGGCCCCTTCCTGGACGAAGCGGGGGCGGTGCTGGGCCAGCACGGGGGCATGATTGGCTACACCGTGGGCCAGCGCCGGGGCCTTGGGGTTTCCTCCAGCCGGGGGCGGCTGTACGTCAAGCAGCTCCGCCCCGGGGACAACGCGGTGGTGCTGGCGGCCAACGAGCGCCTGTTCTCCCGCACCCTCACCGCCCAGGGCCTCAATCTCATCCCCTGCAGCCGGCTGGACGGTCCGGTGCGCCTCCGGGCCCGGGTCCGCTACCGGATGGCGGAGCAGCCCTGCACCGCCCTCCAGACCGGGCCGGACACCCTGCGCCTGACCTTTGACCAGCCCCAGCGGGCCATCACTCCCGGCCAGACCGTGGTCCTCTACGACGGGGACACGGTGGTGGGCGGGGCGACCATCATCAAAGGAGAATGACCATGAGCCAGAAAAAACACAAAAAGCGCCAACACAGCCCCACCGTCGCCGCCAAGCGGCAGGCCCAGCAGGCCCGCATCGCCGAGGAGATGAGCCGCTCCCGCAACCGGATGAACCCGGCGGCCCGCAACCTGCTGCTGGGCAACCTGGTGTTCCTTGCCCTGGCCGGCCTGCTGGAGCGCAACAGCCTCATCCCCACCGCGGCGGCCGGGGTGTGCACCATCCTGGGAATCATCCTGCTGATTACCGCCCTGTGGCTCCAATTTGGCCGCAGGGGGGACGACCACTCCTCCGGGGGCTCCCCCCGGCTGTAAAACCGCCGCCGGTCTGTTGCATTTTCCCGCCCGTTGGTATATGATATGGGCTGCTTGAACTCAATTCTAAGCGGGAAGGGACCCTTTCCCGTCCAAAAAGGTATGTGAACGCATGAAAAAAGACATTCTTCTGCCCGCCCTGGCCCTGGCGGGCGGGGTAGGCGGCTTTGCCCTGCGCCGGTGGCAGCTTCTGTCCGCCTATCAGCCGGACACCGGGCTGTTCACCCACGGCGCCCCCGCCACCTTCGCCCTGCTGGCCCTGACCGGCCTGCTGAGCGCCCTGTTCCTTCTGCTGATTCAGGGGGGGCGGACCCGGCCGGAGGATTTTCTGCCCGCCTTCGGCTGCCCGGAGAGCGGCCAGGCGACCGTCCTGACCGCCGCGGGGCTGCTGTTTTTCGCCGCGGGCGCGGTGGGCCTGCGGGACTCTCTGACC
>CASECK010000031.1 GCA_949286295.1 uncultured bacterium
AGAAAGAGAAGGGGCAGCTTATCGTATTGTCCGGCCCCTCCGGCGTGGGCAAGAGCACGGTCATCGCCGAGCTGCTGGGCTGCCGGGACAACATCTATTTCTCCGTGTCCTACACCACCCGGGGTCCCCGGGTGGGGGAGCAGGATGGGGTAAACTATAACTTTGTCACCCGGCCGGAGTTTGAGCGGATGATTGCCGCCGGTGAGCTGTTGGAGTACGCCGAGTATGTGAACAACTACTACGGCACCTCTCTGAAAGCCATTCAGGACCGGCTGGACAGCGGCACGGACGTGCTGCTGGACATCGAGGTCCAGGGGGCGGCCAAGGTGAAAGCCCGCTGCCCGGAGGCCCTGTTCATTTTTATTATCCCCCCCTCCTTCGAGGACCTGTCCCGCAGGCTCCATAACCGGCAGACCGACAGCGAGGAAGTGATTGCCGGCCGGCTGGAGAAGGCAAAGGTGGAGCTGCGGGAGATTCCCAACTATGACTATTTAGTCATCAACGACAAGGTGTCCAACGCCGTGGCGGAGATTGAGGCCATCCTCATCGCCGCCGAGTGCCGGGTGGAGAACCGAAAGTCCATCCTGGCCCAGTTTGGCTGAAGCAGACCATATCAAATCTAAATTGTAAGGAGTTTTGACCATGATGCTCTATCCCGCCATGAAGGACCTTTTGACCCATGTGCCCAGCCGCTATGAGCTGGTGAATGTGGTGGCCTGCCGGGCCCGGCAGATTGCCCGGGAGGCCGAGCTGGCCGGCGAGCCCCTCCAGGACAAACCCGTCAGCATCGCCATCCAGGAGGTGGCCGATGGAAAGCTGTCCGCCCCTGCCGGTGACGGACAGGAGGAGGCCGGGCAGGCGGAAGGCTGAGACGAGGGACGGCGGCCGCGGCGCCCCGCCTGTTCCGGGCCTGGGTCCGGAGCGGGGGCGTGCCGGGGCGGCCGTCCCTTGATGTGTGAAAGGGGGCGGGACCTTGCGCCGCAAAATTGCAAAAATCGCGGTGGCCAAGGCGGTGTACGCCATCGACCGCCCCTATGATTACCTAATTCCAGATGAGCTGGCCGGCCGCCTGCAGCCCGGGATGCGGGTGCTGGTCCCCTTTGGGGCGGGCAACCGGGGCTCGGATGGACTGGTGCTGGGCGTGTATGACGCCCCCTCCGGCGGCCCCTCCCTCAAGGCAATTCAGGCCCTGTTGGACGAGGAGCCGGTACTGGACGAAAAGGCGATTCAGCTGGCCCTCTGGATGCGGGAGCGGTATTTCTGCACCGTCTACGACTGCGTGAAAGCCATGCTCCCGGCGGGATTGTATTTCTCCCTCCGGGACCAGCTGTCTTTCCGGCCGGGCATCACCCGGGAGCAGGCCCAGGCCGCCGTGGAGGGGGCGCCCAATGCGGCCGCGCTGCTGGACCTGCTGTGGTCCTGGGGCGGGGGCGGCGATATGGAGCGCATTCGCCTGGCCTTCGGAACCCGGGACCCCAATCCCGCCATCCGCCGCCTGCTGGATAGCGGAGCGGCCAGTTTGGAGACCAGCGCCCAGCGGGGGGTGGGGGACAAGAAGGAGAAGCTGGCGGTGCTGGCCATCCCCGCGGAGGACGCCATGGCCATGGTGGCCCCGAAACGGAAAAGCGCCCCCCTGCGCTATGCGGTGACCGAGCTGCTGTGCGCCCTGGGCAGCGCCGGGGCCAAGGAGCTGTGCTACTTCACCGGGGCCTCCATGCCCACCCTGAAGTCCCTGGAGAAAAGCGGGATTCTGGTCCTGAGGGAGCAGGAGGTGTTCCGCCGCCCGGGCCTGGAGCAGGCAGAGCCGGCCGGTCCGCCGGTGCTCAACGAGGAGCAGCGGGCCGCCTTTGAGGGGCTTGACCGGCTGGCCGAGGCGGGGAAGGCCGCCGCGGCCCTGCTGTACGGGGTCACGGGCAGCGGCAAGACCCAGGTGTATATCAGCCTCATCCGGCAGACCTTGGCCCGGGGGCGCAGCGCCCTGATACTGGTGCCGGAAATCGTTTTGACGCCGCAGCTGTTAAGGATTTTTACCTCACACTTTGGAAAGCAGGTGGCGGTGCTGCACAGCTCCCTTCGGGCGGGGGAGCGCTATGACGAGTGGAAGCGAATCCGCCGCGGAGAGGCCCGGGTGGTCATCGGCACCCGCTCGGCGGTGTTTGCCCCGGTGGAGAATTTGGGCCTTCTCATCTTGGACGAGGAGCAGGAGGGCAGCTACAAATCGGAAAACGCCCCCCGCTACCATGCCAGGGAGGTGGCCAAGTACCGCTGCGTCCAGTACGGGGCCCTGCTGCTGCTGGGGTCGGCCACCCCTTCGGTAGAGACCATGTATCAGGCGAAAAACGGGGTGTACGCCCTGTTTGAGCTGCGCCGGCGCTACAACCAAAAGCCGCTGCCCCAGGTGCTGATTGCCGACATGAAGCAGGAGCTGCGCCAGGGCAACGACACCGCTGTCAGCTCGGTGCTCCGGGCGCAGTTAGAGGAAAATCTGGCCCGGGGGGAGCAGGCCATTCTCTTTCTGAACCGGCGGGGGGCCAGCCGCATGGTGTCCTGCGGCCAGTGCGGCCATGTGCCCGAGTGCCCCCGCTGCTCGGTCAAGCTCACCTACCACTCGGCCAACGGCCGCCTGATGTGCCACCACTGCGGCTGGTCCCAGCCCCTGCCCCCGGCCTGCCCTCTGTGCGGCGGCCTGTTGAATTTTATCGGGACGGGGACGCAGCGGGTGCGGGAGGAGCTGGAAGAGCTGTTTCCCGGCGTGGAGGTGCTGCGGATGGACACGGACACGGTGTCCGCCGCCCATCCCCACGAGCAGCTGCTGGAGCGCTTCCGGCGGGAGCGGGTCCCTGTTTTGGTGGGGACCCAGATGGTGGCCAAGGGGCTGGATTTTGAAAATGTCACCCTGGTGGGGGTGGTGGCCCCCGACTTGGCCCTGTATGTGGATGACTTCCGGGCGGGGGAGCGCACCTTTTCTCTGCTCACCCAAGTGGTGGGCCGGGCCGGCCGGGGGGAGAAGCAGGGGCGGGCGGTCATTCAGACCTACACGCCGGACACTGATGTGATTGCCTGCGCCGCCCGGCAGGATTATGACGCCTTTTACAACGGGGAGATCGCCCTGCGCCGCCTGCGGCGGGACCCTCCCTTTGCCGACCAGATTCTGGTGACGGCCTCGGGACCGGACGAGGGGGCGGTGCTGCGCTGCTGCGTCCGCCTGCGCCAGGCGCTGGAGGCCGGACTTTCCGGAAGCGCCGGGGAGTGGCGGCTGCTGGGACCGGCCCCGGCGGCGGTGGCCCGGGTGAACAACCGCTACCGCTACCGCCTGACCCTGATCGGCCGCTGCGGCAGGGAGGTCCGGACCCTTCTGGCCCGCCTGCTGCGCGCGGCCCATCGGGACAGGGACAACCGCGGGGTGTCCGTCTATGCGGATGTGAACCCCTATGGCGGCTGAGAATTCCAAGAATAAAACTGGAGGAGAGATACCAATGGCCATCCGAACCATTTTAACTGTGGGCGACCCCGCCCTGACCAAGAAGTGCCACCCTGTGACCAAATTTGACGAAAAACTGGCCGGCCTGCTGGACGACCTGAAGCAGACCCTGGCTGAGGCAAACGGCCTTGGCCTGGCCGCACCCCAGGTGGGAATCCTGCGCCGGGCGGTGGTGGTGGTCACCGACTTGGACACCGGCAGTATGCTGGAGCTGGTCAACCCCGAGATTATCGCCCAGGAGGGGGAACAGGACGGCCTGGAGGGCTGCCTGTCCGTCCCCGGAAAGTGGGGGTATGTGAAGCGCCCTCAGTGGGTGCGGGTGCGGGCCCAGGACCGGGACGGCAACTGGTTTGAGACGGAGGGGAGCGACGTGGTGGCCCGCTGCTTCTGCCATGAGTTGAGCCATCTGGACGGGCACCTGTATACCGAGCTGACCGACCGGCTGTACACCAGCGAGGAGCTGGACGCCATGGCCGGGGAGGAAGAGCAGGCATGAGAATTGTGTTTATGGGCACCCCCGAGTTTGCCGTCCCCTCTTTGGAGGCGCTGATTCGGGCCGGGCACCAGGTGGTGGAGGTGTTCAGCCAGCCGGACAAGCCGGTGGGGCGGCATCACAACCGCCTTCAGCCGACGCCGGTGAAGGTTTGCGCCCTCTCCCACGGGATTCCGGTCTTTCAGCCAGTCTCCCTCCGGGACGGACAGGCTCTCGGGCACCTGGAGGAGCAAAAGCCAGAGCTGGTGGTGGTGGCCGCCTATGGAAAGGTGCTGCCCGAGCAGATGTTGGCCCTGCCCCCCAAAGGGTGCATCAACGTCCACTCCTCCCTGCTGCCCAAATACCGGGGGGCCGCCCCCATCAACTGGGCGGTGCTCAACGGCGAGGAGGAGACCGGGGTTACCATCATGGACATGGCCCGGGAGCTGGACGCGGGGGATATCCTCGCCCAGGCGGGTACGCCCATCGGACCGGACGAGCCGGCCTGGGCGCTCCACGACCGGCTGGCCCAGATGGGGGGAGAGCTGCTGGCGGAGACGGTGGCGCGCATCGCCGCCGGCCCTGTCCCGCGCACCCCGCAGGATTCCACCCAGGCCACGTATGCCCCCATGCTGTCCCGGAGCCTCAGCCCCATTGACTGGAGCCGGAGCGCCCGGGAGATTCACAACCAGATTCGAGGCCTTGACCCCTGGCCGGCGGCCTCCGCCGCCCTGGGCGGCGGAGAGCCGCTCAAGGTCTTTCGCGCCCAGGTGACGCAGCAGCGCAGCGGGCTTGCGCCCGGCGCTATTCTAAGCGGCGGGGAGGACGGCGTCGACGTGGTGTGCGGCGACGGAGCAGTGCTGCGCATCCTGGAACTTCAGGCCCCCGGCGCCCGGCGGATGTCCGCCGCCGACTACCTGCGGGGCCACCCGCTGCCCCGGTGAGGCGGCCGCCGGGGAAGGCGGAGAATCCAGGGAAGGAGGCGCGCGGATGGACGCCAGGGAAGTTGCCCTGCTGACCCTGAACGCCTGCCAAAAGCAGGGGGGATGGTCGGACCACATTTTAAAAAAGCAGCTGGCCCTGGCCGGGCTGGACAGCCGCGACGGCGCCCTGGCCACCCAGCTGTGCTTTGGGGTGCTCCAAAACCAGATTTTATTGGACTTCTACCTGTCCAAATTTTCCAACCTCCCCCTGAAACGGATGGAGGGGAAGGTGCTCCAGGCCCTGCGCCTGGGGGCCTATCAGATGCTGTTTCTGGACCGGATTCCCCACAGCGCGGCGGTCAACCGCGCGGTGGAGCTGACCCGGACCCACAGCAAGAATCCCCGCGCGGCGGGGATGGTCAACGCCATCCTGCGGAATCTGGAGCGGAATTTGGACCATCTGCCTACCATCCCCCAGGATGACCCGGTGCGCTATCTGTCCACCCTCTACTCCCACCCGGAGTGGCTGGTGCGGGAGCTGATGTTGGACCTGGGAAGCGGAGAGACCGGGAAGCTGCTGGCCGCCCACAACAGTCCGGCCCCCATCACCGCCATGGTGAACACCCTCAAAACCACCCGGGAGGGCTTGCAGGAGGCCCTGCGGGCCGAGGCGGTCCAGACCAGCGTCCATCCCTGGCTGGACGGCTGTCTGGTCCTGGAAAAGACGGGGGATATCGAGCGGCTGTCCGCCTTCCGGCAGGGGCTTTTTTACATCCAGGACCCGGCGTCCCGCCTGGCGGTCCTGGCGGCCGGCCCGGAGCCGGGGATGCGGGTGCTGGACTGCTGCGCCGCCCCGGGGGGGAAGTCCTTTGCCGCCGCCCTGCGGATGGAGGGGCAGGGAGAACTCCTCTCCTGCGACCTGCACCCCCATAAGAAAGCGCTCATCCGGGCGGGGGCCCTCCGGTTGGGGCTGGAGCTGATCACCCCCATGACAGCGGACGCGGCGGTATTTCGCCCCCAGTGGGCCCGGTCGTTCGACCTGGTGCTGGTGGACGCCCCCTGTTCCGGGCTGGGAGTCATTCGGAAAAAGCCGGACATCCGCTACAAGGACCCGCGGACCCTGGAGGGCCTGCCCGCCATACAGGGGGCCATTTTGGGCAATGCCGCCGGGTATGTCCGCCCCGGCGGCGTGCTGCTCTATTCCACCTGTACGGTTTTGCGCCGGGAGAATGAGCGGGTGGTCCTGGATTTTCTGGCCGGTCATCCGGACTTCCGGCCAGAGGCCTTTACGCTCCCCGGACCCGCCGGGACGGCGGGGGAGGGGATGGTGACCCTCTGGCCCCACCGCCATGGGACGGACGGATTTTTCATCTGTAAACTGCGAAGAGAGGGGTGAACCCCTTTGGCT
>CASECK010000032.1 GCA_949286295.1 uncultured bacterium
CCTCGGGGTCCTTGATGAAGGGACAGTTGGGGGGCTGCTTCTGGTCCTCGATAAACAGGCCGGCCACCCCGGTCTTCTCATACTCCCGCACTGTGCGAATGACGTTCATGGCGCTGCCGTAGCCGCCCTCGGCGTCGGCCAACAGGGGGATGTCCACCGCGTCCACCATCTTGCTGAGCATGGAGACGGTCTCATTCAGCGCCAGCTGGCCGGTGTCCGGCTGGCCCAGCACCACGCCGTGCATGCCATAGCCGGTGGTCCCGGCCACGGGGAATCCCGCCGTCTGGATGGCGCGGGCGCTGAGGGCGTCGTAGGCGCAGGGGGCGATCAAGTAGTCGTGGCTGGCCAGCAGCTCCCGGATCTTCTTGTATTGCTTACCCAGGTGGGAGACTCCCATTCATCAATGGATGGCTCCATTATATCCGAGGGCCCCGCCCCTGTCCAATACCAGATTTTTTGGCAATGGATGGATATGATTGGTGTTTTCTATGGAACGACCCGCCGCCCCGCGGTTTTTGGCGCATAGGGACGGGCTGAAGGGGAATACAGTGGGGCGGAGGTGTTTAACCATGTTGTCGCCCATAATCTGTCTGATGATGAACAGCCTGTTTTTCACCCTGCGCCTGTCGGGGGGCGGCGGGTCCTTCCCCAGGCCCCTGAAGGCGGAGGAGGAGCGGGCGTATCTGGAGCGCTGCGCCAACGGGGACCTGGAGGCCCGCAACATCCTGGTGGAGCACAACCTGCGCCTGGTGGCCCATATCGTCAAGAAGTATTATGCCCAGACCGGGGACCAGGACGACCTGATTTCCATCGGGACCATCGGCCTTATCAAGGGCATCTCCACCTTCCGGGCGGACAAGAACGTCCGGCTGGCCACCTATGCCAGCCGGTGTATCGAAAACGAGATTCTCATGCACTTTCGCAGCCAGCGCAAGCTCCAGGGGGAGGTGTCCCTGGCGGACACCCTGGAGGCGGCGGGGGAGGGGGGCTCCCTGTCGCTGATGGACGTGATTGCGGTGGACGACAATATGCTGGAGGAGCTGGACACCCGGGAGGCCTGCGCCAGGGTGCGCCGGTGTGTGCGCACCTGCTTGACCCCGAGAGAGCGGGCCATCATCACCATGCGCTACGGCCTGGACGGGAAGGCCCCCCGCACCCAGCGGGAGATTGCCGCCCAGTGCGGCATCAGCCGCTCCTATGTATCCCGCCGCCGCTACGGTAAGCACTCCCGCCGCGCCCAGGCCATAAGCCGGGCGCGGCGGGTTTTTCCTTTGAGTATAGACCGGCAAGAGAGCGTACAATAGAGACAGTATCCTGTCCGGGGCGGCGCGTTCCGCCCGGGGAGGAAAAAAGGAAAGAAGGAGTGGACGGCATGGAGGCACTGGTCATCACCCGGCGGGAGGTCGGGGCGTACGAGCGCTATTTGTGGGACAGCGAGCACAGCCGGGCGACGGTGGAGAAGTACCGGCGGGGGGCGGAGGACTTCCTGCGCTTTCTCTCCGGCGGCGGAGTGACCAAGCGGGAGGTCATCCGCTACAAGCAGGAGCTGGCCGGGCGCTATACCGCCGCGGGGGTCAACGGGGCGCTGGCGGCGGTCAACGGGCTGCTGAGCTTTTTGGGCCGGCCGGACCTGCGGGTCAGGACGCTCAAGCGCCAGCGGCAGATTTTCCGCTCCGAGGGCCGGGAGCTGAACCGCCCGGAGTACCAGCGCCTGGTGGAGACGGCCCGGGGCTGCGGCCGGGAGCGGCTGATGCTGGTGATGGAGACCATCTGCGCCACGGGCATCCGGGTCAGCGAGCTGAGCTATATTACCGTGGAGGCCGCCCGGCAGGGGACGGCGGAGGTGGCCTGCAAGGGGAAGCGGCGCACCGTGTTTCTCCCCCGGCCGCTGGCCAAGAAGCTGCTGGCCTATGCCGGCCGCCGCGGCCTGACCGCCGGGACGGTGTTCCGCACCCGGGGCGGCCGGCCCCTGGATCGCAGCAACGTCTGGCGGGAGATGAAGAGCCTGTGCGCCGCGGCGGGCGTGGAGCCGGGGAAGGTGTTCCCCCACAATCTGCGCCATCTCTTTGCCCGGAGCTTTTATCAGCTGAAGAAGGACATTGTGCGCCTGGCGGACCTGCTGGGGCACAGCAGCATCGAGACCACCCGCATCTATACCATGGAGACCGGCGAGGAGCACGCCCGGGAGGTGCTGCGCCTGGGGCTTGTGATATAAAAAACCACGGAATTCGCATTCCGTGGTAGACCCTCAAAGCGTCTTCCGGTCCAGGGACCGGCGGGGATAGCGCGGATAGAATTGACAGGCTGGATTCTTCTCTTTGGGAAAGGGATTCAGTGCCCCTGCCATGCCCTTATGTATAAAATTTGTGCATAAATCCACAATTCCCTCTTGAAATTTCCAAGGAGGAGTGGTACAATCAACCCATAATCTGGCAGTAATCGACACTGATTTTATGGAATTACCACGGAATGCGAATTCCGTGGTAGTGCCCGGCCCCTTTGGGCGGCTCAGAGCGGCGGAGGACCGGCCCCGCGCGCTGCGCGCAGGACCGGCCGCTCCGGCACAGGAGAGGGCGGACGGCTTTTTGCGCGCCCGGCCGGAAAGTGCCGCGGGGACCGGAGGAGAGGGCGGCATAGGTGCGCGCGCTGCCGGAGGAAAGCGCGCCCGGCGCGGACTTTTTATTACCGGGAATACAATCTTGACTTGTCCGGGTTTAAAAAGAAGGAGGGAAGGGTTTGCAGCTGAACGTGACCACGGACTACGCCATCCGCATCGTGCTCTATCTGGCCATCAAGGGTGGGACCGTCTCCTCCCGGGAGCTGGCGCAGAGCCTGGGCATTCCACCGGCCTATGTGCCCAAGGTGGCCAAGCGCCTGACCGGGGCGGGAATCGTGACGGCCAGCGTGGGCATCCGGGGCGGGCTGGCCCTGGGCCGGGCGGCGGAGGACATCACGCTGTTTGACATCATCCAGGTGATGGAGACCACCGTGCAGCTCAACCGCTGCCTGGAGCCGGACCACTACTGCAGCCGCTTTGCCGTGGACAGCTGCCCGGTGCGGCGGGTCTATGTGGCCATGCAGGAGCAGATGGAGCGCGGCCTGTCCTCCATCACCATCGCCTC
>CASECK010000033.1 GCA_949286295.1 uncultured bacterium
AGGAAGGATACGATATGCAAGAACGGCAAGAGACACGCACATTAAAGGCTCTCAAGCCCGGGCAGAGCGCCCTGATCCTCTCGGTGGGCAACCAGTCCGGGGCGGTGAAGCGCCGCCTGGTGGACATGGGCCTCACCCCCGGCACCCAGGTGAAGGTGACCAAAATCGCCCCCCTGGGCGACCCCCTGGAGGTGTCCCTGCGGGGCTACGAGCTGTCCCTGCGCCGCTCAGACGCCGCCCAAATCGTGATGGGCCAGCCCCGGCCCCGGGCCGGCGCCGCCCGGGGCGCCATGACCCGCCACGCCCCCGACCCGGAGACCGCCCGCCGGCAGATGCAGGACCACGTCCACGAGCTGGAGGTCCACGGCGGCCGGTACGACCCCTCCGCCCACGACAGCCGCCCCATGCGCATCGCCCTGGCGGGCAACCCCAACTGCGGCAAGACCACCCTGTTCAACGCCCTGACCGGCTCCAATCAGTACGTGGGCAACTGGCCCGGCGTCACCGTGGAGAAAAAGGAGGGCACCGCCCGGCTGGGGGACAAGACCATCACGGTGGTGGACCTGCCGGGCATCTACTCCCTGTCCCCCTACTCCATGGAGGAGATTGTGGCCCGGGACTTTATCATCAACGACGCCCCCGACTGCATCATCGACATCGTGGACGCCACCAACATCGAGCGCAACCTCTACCTCACCGTCCAGCTGCTGGAACTGGAGCGGCCCACCGTCCTGGCCCTGAACTTCATGGACGAGGTGCGGCAGCGGGGGGACCAGATTGACGCCGCCCGGCTGTCCAAAGAGCTGGGAATCCCCGTGGTCCCCATCACCGCCCGGAGCGGGGAGGGTCTGGAGCAGCTGCTCCAGACCGCCCACCAGCAGATGCACCTGGGCTTCACTGTGGAGCCGGACGACCTGTATGACGACTATACCCACGACATCCACCACCGGATGGGCAAGCTGCTCCACGACTACGCCTACGCCGCCGGCCTGCCTGCCCACTGGGCGGCCATCAAGCTGCTGGAGGGGGACCGGGTGGTGGAGCAGGCCCTGAAGCTGCCCCCGGCCGTCCAGCAGCAGCTGGACGCGCTGGTGGCCGAGTATGAAAATTCCAGCGATTTGGGCGACCGGGAGACCCTGATTGCCGACAGCCGCTATCAGTACATCGAGCGGGTGGTGGCCGCCGCGGTGGTCAAGGGACAGCGCCAGGGGGCGCTGAGCCGCACCGAAAAAATCGACCGGGTGGTCACCCACCGGCTGCTGGCCATCCCCCTGTTCCTGCTGACCATGCTGGTCATGTTCGCCGTCACCTTCGGTCCCTTCGGCTCCTGGCTGTCCGACGGGGTGGGGGCGGGCATGAGCGCCCTGTCTGACTGGCTGGCCGGCGCGCTGCAAGAGCTGGGGGCCGCGCCGGTGCTCATCTCCCTGCTGTGCGACGGCGTAATCGCCGGGGTGGGGGGCGTGCTCACCTTCCTGCCCCAAATCGCCCTGCTGTTCCTGTTTCTCTCCCTGCTGGAGGACTCCGGCTATATGTCCCGGGCCGCCTTTATCATGGACCGGGCCCTGCGGCGCTTCGGACTGAGCGGCAAGGCCTTCATCCCCATGCTCATGGGCTTTGGCTGCTCGGTGCCCGCCATCATGGGGGCCAGGACCATGGAGAACGAGAAGGACCGGCGCATGACCATCCTGCTGGTCCCCTTCATGTCCTGCTCGGCCAAGCTGCCCGTCTACGGGCTGCTCTCCGCGGCCTTCTTCGGCCCCTGGGCCGGACTGGTGGTCTTTGGGCTGTATGTCGTTGGGATGGCGGCGGGGGTGCTGTCCGGGCTGCTGTTCAAAAAGGTCCTCTTCACCGGCGACCCCGCCCCCTTCGTGCTGGAGCTGCCCCCCTACCGCCTGCCCTCCCTGTCCAGCGTGGCCCTCCACGTGTGGCAGAAGGTGAAGGGCTTTCTCATCAAGGCGGGCACCCTGATTTTGCTGATGTCCATGGTGCTGTGGCTGCTCCAGAGCTTCGACTTCTCCCTGCGCATGGTGTCCGACGCCTCGGAGAGTATGCTGGGCACCCTGGGCGGCTGGATCGCCCCGGTGTTCGCCCCGCTGGGCTTCGGGTTCTGGCAGGCGGCGGTGGCCCTGCTCACCGGCCTGGTGGCCAAGGAGATGGTGGTCTCCTCCCTGTCCATGTTCTACGGGTTCTCCCTCACCGCCGGCGGGGGAGAGGTGGCCGCCGCCATGGCGGGCTTCACCCCCCTGAGCGCTCTCGCCATGCTGGTGTTCATCCTGCTGTACGTCCCCTGCGCCGCCGCCACCTCCACCATGTTCCGGGAGCTTGGCAGCGCCAAATGGACCGCCTTTTCAGTGGCCTGGCAGATTGGGGTGGCCTATGCCGCCGCCCTGCTGGTCCGCGCCGCCGGTATGCTGCTGGGACTGGGCTGAGCGCCCGCGGGGCCGCCGCCCGGTTTCCCCCGATTCTCCCCCCTTCCGGAGGGCCTATCCTCCGGAGGGGGGAATTTTAATGAAATTTTCATGTTTTCTTTGGCTGGATATAAGATTCCCCCCTTACAATATCCCTCATCGGAACCCACCCACAGTTCAGGCCCACGGGCCGGAGCACAAGGAGAATCGAATCTATGGAAGCAACACAGTTGGAAGCGCAGCAGGCCGCCCCGCTCCCCCAGCAGGGGAGGGGCCCGGCCCTGAAGCTGCCCGGAAAGAAGAAAAAGTGGCTGAAGCGGGGGTTTATCCTCCTGGCGGCGGGCGCCGCCATCTGGTTTTTCTTCCTGCGCCCCAAGCCGGCCATGGCCGGCGCCAGCGCCCAGTACACCGCCGCCGCCGCGACTCTGCGGGACCTGACGGTGCAGGTGGACGCCTCGGGGGCTCTCGCCCCCATCGAGTCCTACCAGGTCAGCACCCTGATCAGCGGCGAAATTTTAGAGGCCCCCTTCGAGGTGGGCGACTACTTAGAGAAGGGCTCGCTACTCTATCAGATGGACGCGGGCGAGGCCCGCACCGCCCTGCAGCAGGCCCAGCTGTCCCTGCGCCAGGCCCAGCTGAGCTATGACCAGACCCTCAGCGGCCTGACCCCCGCCGCCGGCGCGGCCGGGGTGGTCCAAAAGGTCCATGTGAGCAAAGGGGACCTGGTCTCTCCGGGCACCCCCATCGCCGACATCGCCGACAGCTCCACCATGACCCTGGAGCTGCCCTTCCTGTCCACAGACGCCGCCCGGCTCTCCCCGGGGCAGAGTGCCCAGGTGACCATCGACGGCACCCTGGAGGTGCTGCCCGGCACGGTGGAGCGGGTGGCCGCCGCCGACCTGGTGGGCACCGGCGGGGCCCTGGTGCGCCAGGTGACCATCCGGGTGAACAATCCCGGCGCCCTGACGGCCGGCCGCTCCGCCACCGCGTCGGTGGGGGAGATCCCCTGCGCCGGCAGCGGCGTGTTTGCGGAAAATATGCGTCAGACCGTGGTGGCCCAGGGGTCCGGCCAGGTCACCGCCGTCCATGTCTCCGCCGGCAGCGCCGTCTCCGCCGGTACGGCTCTGGTCACTCTGGGGGGCGAGGGGGCGGACAGCGCCCTGGAGAGCGCCTCCATCGCCCTGGAGACCGCCCGTCTCTCCCTCCAGCGGGCCCAGGACGCGCTGGAAAACTACACCATCACCTGCCCCATCTCGGGCACCGTCATCGAGAAGAACTTCAAGGCCGGGGACAAGGCCAAGGGCGTGGAATCCGGCGCGCTGGCCGTGGTCTTTGACATGAGCCGGCTGAAGCTGCCCCTGAAAATCAACGAGCTGAACATCGGCCAGGTCCAGCCCGGCCAGCGGGTGGACATCACCGCCGAGGCCCTGCCCGGCCAGGTGTTCCACGGGACGGTGGACCGGGTGAGCATCAACGGCACCACCACCAATGGCTTTACCACCTACCCCGTCACCGTGGTGCTGGACGAGTTTGGGGCCCTCAACCCTGGTATGAATGTATCCGCCCACGTCATCGTGGACCAGGCCAAACAGGTCCTGTGCATCCCCCTGGCCGCCGTGGAGGGCGACGGCACCGTTCTGGTGGCCGGACCCGGCGCGGTGGCCGGGGACGGCGTCACCGTTCTGGACCCCTCCAAGGCCGAGCGCCGGACGGTGGAGCTGGGCCGCAGCAATCAGGACTATGTGGAAATCACCTCCGGCCTGGAGGAGGGGGAGCTGGTCCTTGTGGCCCAGCAGACCGCCGAAGCCCCCTCCGGGTCCGTCGTCGTGTCGATGGGAGGCTGATACAGTTGGAACACCTGATTGAGCTTCGGGATGTGTTCAAAATCTACCAGATGGGGGAGGAGACCGTCCACGCCCTGGACGGGGTGAGCCTGACCATCGACCGGGGGGAGTTTGTGGCCATTGTGGGCTCCTCCGGCTCGGGCAAGTCCACCGCCATGAACATCATCGGCTGCCTGGATGTGCCCACCGCCGGCTCCTACTTCCTGGGCGGGGTGGACGTGTCCACCATGGACGACGACCAGCAGGCGGAGATTCGCAACAAGATGCTGGGCTTCATCTTCCAGCAGTACAACCTCATCCCCAAACTGAACGTGCTGGAGAACGTGGAGTTGCCCCTGCTCTACGCCGGCGTCCCGCCCCAGGAGCGCAGGGAGCGGGCGGTGCGTTCTTTAAAACGGGTGGGGCTGGAGGGCAAGCAGCGCAACCTGCCCTCCCAGCTGTCCGGCGGCCAGCAGCAGCGGGTGTCCATCGCCCGGGCCCTGGCCGGGGCCCCCTCGGTCATCCTGGCCGACGAGCCCACCGGCGCCCTGGACTCCCGCACCGGGCGGGAGGTGCTGTCCTTTCTGAAACAGCTCAACCGGGAGGGGGACACGGTGGTCCTCATCACCCACGACAACTCCATCGCCGTCCGGGCCGACCGAATCATCCGCCTTCAGGACGGGAAAATCATCTACGACGGGGATTCCCATGACCCCCGGGCGGTGGTCCAGCCCGGCCAGGAGGACGAGGAGGGGACGGCATGAGCTATGGACAATCCTTCCGCCTGGCCCTGAAGGCCCTGTCCACCAGCAAGATGCGCTCGCTGCTGACCATGCTGGGCATCATCATCGGCGTGGCCGCCGTCATCATCATCCTTGCCCTGGGCAACGGTCTGACGGGCATGGTCCAGCAGCAGGTGGACAAAATGGGCATCAACCTGGTGCAGACCACCGTGTTCGGCCGGGGAGACGGCTCCACCTTTCATTTCGACCCCCAGCAGATGTATGACCTGGTGCAGGCCCATCCGGACGTGCTCTCCGGCGTGTCCCCCTATGTGGCCACCAGCGCCACCCTCCGCCACGGCAACGACAAATACGACAAGACCACCCTGTACGGGGTCAGCGACGTGATGTACAGCGCCGCGACCCGCTCCACCCTCACCGGTTTCCCGCTGAGTCAGGGGCGGTTCCTGGCCCCCCTGGACGTGCAGCGGCGCAACTATGTATGCGTCATCGGGGCCTATTTGGCCCAGGAGGCCTTCCACGGGGACGCCCTGGGGCGGACCCTGACCATCAATGGCCAGGCCTATACCGTCATCGGCGTGCTGGCCCAGCAGGGGCAGACCCTCACCAAGGGGGGCACGGACGACCAGGTGTACATCCCCTATCTCAACGCCCTGGAGCTGCTGGGCAGCCGGGATGTGTCCATGTACCTGTTCACCAGCACCAACGGCCAGACCGCCGCCCAGGCCAAGCAGCTTATCAACAGCGCGCTGTTTGACTTCTTTCAGGACGAGACCGCCTATTACACCACCACCCTGGAGGAGCAGGCCAAGCTCATCAACTCCATGATGGGGGTGGCCATGGGGGTGCTGGTGGCCATCGCCGCCATCTCCCTGTTTGTGGGCGGCATCGGCATCATGAACATCATGCTGGTCTCCGTCACCGAGCGCACCCGGGAGATTGGCATCCGCAAGTCCCTGGGGGCCAAGCGCCGGGACATCCGCCGGCAGTTTGTCATCGAGGCGGGCGCCACCTCGGCCATCGGCGGACTGCTGGGCATCGGCCTGGGGTTCCTGCTGGCCGCGGGACTGGGGGCCGTGTTCGGCGGGATGCTCTCCAGCCTGATGGGCGGGGTGACCTTCAACGCCATCCCCACCCCGGGGAGCATCGCCATCAGCTTTGGCGTGTCGGTGGGCATCGGGGTGCTGTTTGGCTATCTGCCCGCCAACAAGGCCGCCAGGCTCAACCCCATCGACGCGCTGCGCTACGACTGACCCTCTGCCCCGGGGCAAGCAGCGGCCCCGGGGAACATCCTGTGAACGGAAGGAGTTTTCTGTTGTGAAAAAGCGTATGCTGGCCGCCCTGCTGGCCGCCAGTCTCTCTCTGGCCCTAGCCCTCCCGTCCCTGGCCGCCCCCGCCGGGGCGTCGGAGGAGGAGGCCCTTCAGGCCGTCACCGCCCTGGGCATCATGGCCGGGGACGGACAGGGCAATATGAACCTGTCCAGCCGGGTCACCCGGGCGGAATTTGTCACCATGGCGGTGCGGGCCACCCCGGGCGGCGACCAAATCGGCCAGGCGGCCACCTCCCCTTACCCCGATGTGCCCCGGAGCCACTGGGCCTCCGGCTTTGTGGAGGCCGGCGTGGCCAAAGGCCTGGTCTCCGGGTACAGCGACGGCACCTTCCGCCCCGGGCGGGAGATCGGTCTGGCCGAGGGGGCGGCCATCGCCCTGTCCCTGCTGGGCTACGGCGCGGAGGACTTCTCCGGCGCCTTCCCCACCGGCCAGCTGGCTCTGTACCACAGCCTGCGGCTGGACCGGGGGGTGTCGGCCGCCGGGGCGGACACCCCCCTGACCCGCCGGGACGCCATGTTCCTGTTCTACAATCTGCTGTCCGCCCCCACCAAACAGGGGCAGCCCTATCTCAACAGCCTGGGCCACAGCCTGGACGCCTCCGGCAAGGTGGACCTGCTCCAGCTGGTCAGCGGGGAGATGGAGGGGCCTGTCGTGGCCCGGGACGGCTGGCGCAGCCGCCTGCCCTTCACCCCCGGGAAGGTGATTCGGGACGGCCGGCTGTCCACCCTGTCCGGCATCCAGGACTATGATGTGCTCTACTGGAACGTCTCCATGGACACCCTGTGGGCCTATACTCAGAAGGCCACCGGCCCCATCCAGGCCCTGGAGCCCTCCGGCGGCAGCCCCACCTCTGTGACGGTGGCCGGACGCGCCTATTCCATCGAGTCCTCTTCCGCCGCCTATGACCTGTCCGACCTGGGCCAGTACCGGCTGGGGGACACCGTCACCCTGCTGCTGGGCCGCACCGGCGGCGTGGTGGCCGTGGCCGGCGCGCAGGCCAGCGCCGGGGAGAAAATCGGCGTGGTGGTGGACGTGGCCAACGCCTCCTATCCCGACGGCATGGGGGGGAGCTACACCGCCCGGAGCGTCACCCTGCTGGCCACCGACGGCCGGAGCTATCAGTACCAGACCTCCAGCGGCGTCCGGGAGGGCAGTGTGGTCCGGGCCGCCGTCCAGGACGGCCAGGTCACCCTGCGCGCCCTGTCTGGAAACACTCTGACCGGCAAGGTCAGCGCCGCCGGCGACCGGCTGGGCAACCTGCCCTTTGCCGCCGGCATTCAGATTTTGGACTTCTCCGGCAAGCAGGGCGCGGTCCTCTATCCCAGCCGGCTGGCGGGCCTGACCCTCTCCGGGGGGATGGTGCGCTACTACTCCCTGAACGGTCAGGGGGAAATCGACCAGCTGATTTTGGAGGACGTCACCGGGGATATGTACCGCTATGGCGTGCTTACCCAGATGGAGGAATCCGGCAGCGGCTTTGAGCAGTATTATAGCTACCAGTACCTGGTGGACGGCGCCTCCTACTCCATCCCCACCTCCACCACCCGCTGGCCGGTGAGCCGGGGCCCCGTCTGTATCCGGGGCGAGGCCGCCGCGCCGGAGGGGATGAGTTCCCTCACTCCCGCCCGGGACGGCCAGCTGTCCGGGGGACAGTTTGTAAAGGACAACCAGCGCTACCCCCTGTCCGACCGCGTGGCGGTCTACGAGCTGCGCGGCGGCTCCTACTACCTGTCCAGCCTGGCCCGGGTCCAGGACGGCGGCTATACCCTCACCGCCTGGTACGACAAGCCCCAGGCCGGCGGCGGCCGGGTCCGGGTCATCGTGGCCCAGGAGAACTGACCAAAAGCAGAACAAGGCCCGCCCGGCGCAGCCGGGCGGGCCTTGTTCCTGTTATCCTGGCAGTCCCAGACCATAGATGCGGTTGGCGTTTTGGAAAAACACCTTCTCCCAGTGCGCCTCGGGCACCAGGCGGCGGATGAAGGCCAGATACTCCTCCAAATTGACGATGGGCCAGTCGGTGCCGTACATCAGGCTGTCCCACCTGCCCACGGCGGTCAGCCAGGTGGCCAGCAGCCCCGCGTAACCCACCTGCTCCCGGAAGTACTGGTCCAGGTCCACCCGGCCCTCCAGCAGGCCGGACAGGTCCACCGCCACATTGGGATTCTTCTCCCACACCGCCGCAGCCGCCTCCAAAAAGGGGTTTCCAAAGTGGCACATAACAAAGCGGGTGCGCCGGTGGTCGGCGGCCACCTCGTCCAGGGCCAGGGGGTGGCTGTACTTCAGATGGGCCCGGGGGTGGGCGGTCAGCCCCATGTGGACGGCCACCGGCTTGTCATAGCGGGCGGCCAACTGGTATACCGGCTCATACAGCGGGTCGGACAGCCAAATCCGGTTATAGCCGGGGTAGAGCTTCACCCCGCAGCAGCTGTCCCGCTTCAGGTGCTCCTCCACCCGGGCGGCCAAATCGGGGATGGGGCACGCCCCGCCCTCCATCAGGGTGCTGTCCAGCCCCATACAGTAGTGGAACAGGCCGGCGGGATAGTTGTGAAAATCTGTCTCCAGACTGCGGTTGCCCATGACCACCCCGTGGACCATACCCAGCCGGCGGTACTCCTGCCGCAGATGCTCCCAGTCGTTGTGGTGGCCCACCTTCCGGGCCGCCTCCTCCGCCCAGGCCTCGCCGGTGGGGAAGAGGTGGAGATGGGCGTCGATGATTTTCATAGGCCGCTCCTTTCTCTCGCTTTTGGGATGGAGCTATTATAGCAGATTTTCCGGGGGAGCGCACGCCGGAGAAGGGCAAAAAATTCCGCGCCGG
Organism: uncultured bacterium; assembly: GCA_949286295.1. Taxonomy (GTDB): domain Bacteria; phylum Bacillota; class Clostridia; order Oscillospirales; family Oscillospiraceae; genus Lawsonibacter. The sequence goes on from CASECK010000033.1 coordinate 9,122, forward strand.
GGCCGGTCTCCCCGCTTCCCCTCAGAGGCGCTGAGCAAGAAACACTCCCATCCCTACAGGCCCCGGCTCCATGGTCAGCCCTTTGTCATGGCCGTCCTCCAGATTGACACTATCAATCAAATCATGTACAATATCAATCAAATCATGGAAAGAGGGATACCTATGACGACTTCCGAGCAGATTCGGGTTTTGTGCGTGAGAACTGGCGTGAGTTTATCAGAACTCGCGCGCAGGATTCATCAGACGCCGCAGAATTTCAATGCTAAGCTCAAACGAAACACTATAACCCAGGATGAGCTTAACCAGATTGCAAAGGCTCTGGATGTCTCATATGAACAATACTTTATTTTATCCAATGGTGAACTTGTGAAGTAAGAGAGGACTTTGCTATGACGGAACATAAAATCATATTTGGCGACAGCCGTTCCCTCAATCAAATCAAAGATAAGTCTGTACAGCTCATCATCACTTCGCCTCCATACTGGCAGTTAAAAGATTATGGCACAGAAGACCAGATTGGTTTTAACGACAGCTATGAAGCATACATAAACAATTTAAATTTAGTCTGGAAAGAGTGCCACCGCGTTCTATCTGACGGGTGCAGATTGTGCATCAATATCGGAGATCAGTTTGCCCGTTCTGTATACTATGGCAGGTACAAAGTCATCCCGATCCGGACAGAGATCATTCGCTTTTGTGAAACCCTCGGCATGGATTATATGGGCGCTGTCATTTGGCAGAAAACAACCACCATGAACACCTCCGGCGGCGGCGCCATTATGGGCAGTTTTCCTTATCCGCGCAATGGGATTCTTAAAATGGATTATGAGTTTATTCTGCTTTTTAAAAAGTCAGGTGCCGCGCCTAAGCCTACTGCCCAGCAAAAAGAACA
>CASECK010000034.1 GCA_949286295.1 uncultured bacterium
ATATGCCCGGCACATGGCCTCCCCGTCCTGGTCGCTGGCGGCCCGGGCGGTGATGCGGATTTCGCTCTCGCCGGTCTTGCAGTAGATGGCCGCGGTGGGGTTGGGGCTGCTGAGCAGGTGCCGCACACGGTACTCGATCTCACTCTCGCCCCCCAGAACCCGCAGCGTCAGGGAGTGAAGGGTGCAGTTTTGCCGGGCCAGCAGCCAGGGCCGGACCTGTTCCGCCCACATGGCTTTCATCTCGGCCGGCACCCCCGGCATCAGGACGGCGCAGCGGCCGTCCTGCTCAAACCAGGCCCCCGGCGCGGTGCCGTGGGCGTTGGGGATTTTCCGGCCATGGACCGGAACCATGGCCTGTTTGCGGTTGTTGGGGGTGGTCTGACGGCCCATCCGGGTGAAAAAGCTCACGATCTTCTCCCACTCCTCGGGATCAAAGACCAGGGTATCTCCGTAACAGGCCGCCACCGTCTCCTTGGTCAGGTCGTCGTCGGTGGGCCCCAGCCCGCCGGTGAAAACCAGCAGGTCGCAGCGGTCCTTGGCCTCCCGCACCCAGTCGGCCAGCCGCTCATGGTTATCCCCCACGGTGCTCTGGCGCTGGACGGTGATGCCCAGCTGGGCCAGCTCCTGGCTGAGGAACTGGGCATTGGTATTCAGGATATTCCCCAGCAGCAGCTCGGTGCCCACGCTGATGATTTCTGCCGTCATGGCTCGGCCTCCCCTCAGTCTTCCAGCTCCAGCTCGTCATTGATACGGATGCGCAGCCGCTCGGTCTGGGCCGCTGCCTCGGCTTCCAGCTGGGCCAGGCCGGGCATGGCGGCCTCCGCCTCCAGAATCTCCTCCAGGGTGGGACGGAGTTTGGGGTGGGGCGGGGTGAAGATGGTGCAGCAGTCCTCATAGGGCAGGATGCTGGTCTCAAAAGTCCCGATGTGCCGGGCGGTCTCCACAATCTCGGTCTTGTCCATGCCGATCAGGGGGCGCAGCACCGGCAGGTCCTGGGCTGCATCGGTGCAGCGGAGGGCGTGGACGGTCTGGCTGGCCACCTGGGCCAGGCTCTCGCCGGTGATGAGGGCCTCGCAGCCCTGGCGCTGGGCGATCTGGCCCGCAATCCGCATCATGCTGCGGCGCATCAGGACGGTGAAAAGCATGGCGGGGGCATTGTCCCGGATATACTCCTGGGGCCGGGTATAGGGCACCACAAACAGGTTGCAGCTGCCGGTGTAGACGGTGGTGCGCTGGGCCAGGGCAATCACCTTGCGGCGGGCCCGCTCAGAGGTATAGGGAGGCGAGGCGAAGTGGATGTGATCCAGCGCCAGGCCCCGCTTGGCCATACGGTAGGCCGCCACCGGGCTGTCAATGCCGCCCGACAGCATATTCAGGGCGCGGCCGCTGGTGCCCACCGGCAGACCGCCCTCGCCGGGGGTCTTGGGGCCGTGGACGTAGGCCCCGCGGTCCCGGATTTCCACAATCACCTTGCAGTCCGGGTTGTGGACGTCCACCTTCAGCCGGGGATGACGCTCCAGCAGATAGGCGCCCAGCTCCCGCATCAGGGCGGGGCTGTCCATGGGGAAG
>CASECK010000035.1 GCA_949286295.1 uncultured bacterium
GCTCCCACGGTGGAGGACCTGGCCGGACTCAGCGAGGACCAGCTGATGAAGCTGTGGCAGGGGCTGGGGTACTACAGCCGGGCCCGCAACCTGCAGAAGGCCGCCCGGCAGATTATGCAGGAGCACGGCGGAGTATTCCCAAACACTTATGCGCAGATTCGCGCTCTGGCCGGGGTGGGGGACTATACCGCCGGGGCCATCTGCTCCATCGCCTTTGGCCTGCCCGTCCCGGCGGTGGACGGGAATGTGCTCCGGGTGGCCGCCCGGGTGTGCGCCGACCGGGGGGACATCTCCACCCCCGCCATGAAGAAGAAGGTGACCCGGGCGCTGGAGGAGATTCTCCCTCTGGACGCCCCGGGGGACTTCAATCAGGCCATGATGGAGCTGGGGGCCACGGTGTGCCTGCCCAATGGGGCGCCCTTGTGCGCCCAGTGTCCGGCGGCGGAGTTCTGCCTGGCCCTCCGGCAGGACCTCACCGGCCAGCTGCCCGTCAAGGCCCCCAAAAAGCCCCGGCGGACGGAGGCGCGGACCGTCTATCTCCTCTATCACGGGGACAGGGTGGCCCTGCGCCGGCGGCCGGACCGGGGCCTGCTGGCCGGGCTGTGGGAATACCCCAACGAGCGATCCGACGGCACAAACTGGCCGGCCCGGTGGGGACTGGCCCCGGAGGGGCTGGGGCGGGCCGGGACGGGAAAGCACATCTTTACCCATGGGGAGTGGCACATGACCGCCCTGACCGGGGAGATGGCCGGTGAGGCCCTGCCGGAGGGCTGGGTATGGGCCGGGCGGCGGGAGCTGCGGGACGTCTATGCCGTTCCCAACGCCTTCTCCTCCTTCTCCCAGGCCGTGGCCAGCCGGCTGGGGAAATTCTGACTGTCAGGAGGAGAGACCATGCGCCGCATCGTTCTGTACCTGGGGATGAGCCTGGACGGTTTCATAGCCGACCGGACCGGCGGGGTGGACTGGATGGAGGGACAGGACCCGTCGGACCGGCGGGAGGGAACTTATGAGCAGTTCATCCAGACAGTAGACACCGTCTGGATGGGCCGCGCCACCTATGACCAGGTGACGCAGCAGCTTTCCCCTGGGGTCTGGCCCTATGACGGGCTGGAGACCTATGTATTCACCCACCGGCCCGCCCCCGGGGCCGGGGCCCCGGCGGGGGTCCGGTTTACCGACACCCCCCTGGACCGGCTGGCCCGGGAGTTGAGGGTCCGCCCAGGGCGGGACATCTGGCTGTGCGGCGGGGCCAATCTGGCCAGGCAGGCTCTGGTGCTGGACCTGGTGGACCAGTTGCGCCTGACCATCCTCCCCGTCCTGTTGGGGGGCGGCGTCCCCCTGTTCGGGCCTCTGGACGTCCCTAAAAAACTGACTCTGGAGCAGATAGAAAAACAAAACGGGATGGTGGAGTGCATCTACCGCCGGCGTAAGGAGTGGGCCTGCCGTGATCTGTAACCTGTGCCCCCGCCGCTGCGGGGCGCTGCGCACCTGGACCCAGGGCCAGGGCGCCTGCCGGATGCCGCAGGCGCCGGTCCTGGCCCGGGCCGCCCTCCACCACTGGGAGGAGCCTCCCATCTCCGGAAGCCGGGGCTCCGGGACCATCTTTTTCTCCGGCTGCTGCCTGGGCTGCGTGTTCTGCCAGAACGAGAAAATCAGCCACCAGGACTTCGGCCGGGCGGTCTCCCTGGAGCGGCTGGCGGAAATCTGCGGCGAGCTTGTGGCCCGGGGGGCCCACAACATCAACTTTGTCAACCCCACCCACTACGCCCACACGGTCGCCGCCCTGCTCCGAAACCACCCCCTGCCGGTCCCGGCGGTGTGGAACTGCGGCGGCTATGACCGGGTGGAGACCCTGCGCGCCTTAGAGGGGCTGGTGGACATCTACCTGCCAGACCTGAAGTATCTGGACAGCGCCGCCGCCGGGCGCTACTCCGCCGCCCCCGACTACCCCCAGGCGGCTACCGCCGCCATCCGGGAGATGGTCCGGCAGACCGGCCCCTGCCAGTTCGGGGAGGACGGCCTGCTGCTGCGGGGGACGGTCATCCGCCACCTGATTCTCCCCGGCCAGACCGCCCAGGCCAAGGCGGTGATGGACTGGGTGGCCGGCCAGTTCCCACCCGGGACGGTGCTCTTCTCCCTGATGAGTCAGTATACCCCCTGGGGGAATCTGGACGCCTATCCGGAGCTGACGCGCCGCCTGCGGCCGGATGAGATGCGCTCGGCGCGGGACTATATGGAAAATCTGGGGCTGGCCGGCTTTACCCAGGAGCGTACCAGCGCCAGGGAGGAGTACACTCCCCCCTTCGACCTGACGGGGATATGAACCCCGGCCCGCCCCCGGGCGGCCCCCCCGCCGCGGATGCGGATACCAATCCAAACGAAGGCCGGGACCGCCCCTACGGTCCCGGCCATTTTACTTATGGTAGGGCGAACCCTCGTTGATTTTGAAGGCCCGGTAGAGCTGCTCCAGCACCATCACCCGGGCCAGGTGGTGGGGGAAGGTCATGGGGGACATGGACAGCCGGAGCCGGGCCTGCGCCTTCAGGCTTCCGGCCAGCCCATAGGAGCCGCCGATGACAAAGGCCACGCGCCCGGCGCCGCCGCTCTCCCAGTCCCGCAGCAGGCCGGCCAGCTCCTGGCTGGAGCGCGCCTGTCCCTCCACGCACAGGCACACCAGGGGGGCGTTGGGGGGCAGCTTGGCCCGGATGGCCTGCCCCTCCTTCTCCAGCGCGGCGTCAATCTGGGCCCGGGAGGGGTTCTGGGGCAGGCGCTGCTCAGGCAGCTCCACCACCGTCAGACGGCAATGGGGGGACAGGCGCTTGACATACTCGGCGCAGGCCTGCTGGTAAAAGGTCTCCTTCAGCTTGCCCACGCAGATAAGATGCACGCTCAGCACAGCGCCGCCTCCCGCTCCCCGCTCCGGCGGACGTCTGCTCCCCGCGCCAGGCGCCAGGTCCGCCCCGGCTGACTGCGGGGGGCGACCGCTATGGCCACGTCCCGCTCCGGGTCGCAGCCCATCTCCCGCAGCCGGCGGCACACGGCCTGATGGGCACGGGCGGGGGTGTTGTTCTCAGCCGACAGGTGGGCCAGCACCACCGCCCGGGTCCCCGACCGGACCGCCATGGCGGCCAGCTGGGCCCCCGCCTCGTTGGACAGGTGGCCAAAATCCCCTAAAATGCGGGCCTTCAGATGGTAAGGATATGGGCCGGAGCGGAGCCAGTCCTCGTCATGGTTTGTCTCGCACACCAGCAGGTCACAGCCCCGCACGGCCCGCTCCACCTCCCGGGTGACGTGCCCCAGGTCGGTGCACAGCACCATCCGGAAGGCCCCGGCGGCGATGGAGTAGCCCACGCTGCCCGGGGCGTCGTGGGGGGTGGAGAAGGGCTCCACCCACAGCGCGCCCACCGGAAAGCCGCGCCCCGCCTCCCGGGGGGACAGCAGCCCGGCCCCCTCGCCGCAGACTCCCGCCCGCTCCAGCGCCCGGCAGGTCTCTCCGGTGGCGCAGATGGGGGCGGCCAGCTTCTTGGCCAGCACCCGCAGGCCCGCCACATGGTCGCTGTGCCCGTGGGTCACCAGGACGGCGGACAGGTCCCCGGGAGCCACCCCCAGCTCCGCCAGGCCGCTGGTGATGCGCCGGG
>CASECK010000036.1 GCA_949286295.1 uncultured bacterium
TTTTTTTTTTGTGGTTGATTTTATCTTTTTTACGAATATATTTATTGGGGACGGGGGGCGGGGCGAAAAATTTTTGGCCCCCGGCCGCCGTGCCCTGCCCGCTCCCCTCAGAAGGGCAGCCCCAGTCCACCGGTGATGGACTGCATACTGCTGGCCGCGTCGCTCTCCGCGGCGCGCATGGCCTCGTTGACCGCGGCCACAATCATGTCCTGGAGCATCTCCACATCCTCGGGGTCCACCGCCTCGGGGTCGATGGCCAGCGCCGTCAGCTCCCGCTTTCCATTGACGGTGGCGGACACCGCCCCGCCGCCGGCGGCGGCCTGGTACTCCTTCTCCTGCAGCTGCTGCTGCATCCGCATCATATCCTGCTGCATCTTCTGGGCCTGCTTGAGCATATTCATATTCATGCCGCCCCCCATACCGGGGATGCCCCGGCCGCCAAATCCCTTTGCCATACCAAACGCTCCTTTTCCAAATTTTCCCCGCGGCGCGCCCGCGCGTTATTGAATGATGATGTTGTCAAACTGCTCGCCGAAGGCCAGCAGCTCCTCCAGCGCGTCCTTCTCCCCACCGGCCGCTCCGGGGGCGCTGTGTCCGCTGTCCGGCGGCGCTCCCGTCACCACTGCGACCTGGGGGCGCTGCCCGAAGATGCTCTGGGCCTGCCGGGCCACAGCCTCCAGGATGGCCGGCTTATTGAGCATGGAGCGGGTGAACTCGCTGTCCACCCACAGGGTGAGCTGTCCGTTTTTCCACACTCCCCGCACCCGGTCGGGGTTGTTCAGATAGGGCATCACGGTGGGGGTGACCGCCCCCTTCAGCCCCGCCGCGAAGGAGGGCCAGAATGCCCTGTCCTCTCCCCCGGGCGCCATCTCTCCCCTGTCTGGCCCCTGTCCGGCGGCCTCCTTGCCCCCCTCCGGCTCCTCTATCGGGGCGGGCGGCGGCGCCGGGGTCTCGTCCGGGGCAGCCCTGTCCACCGGCGGTTCCCTCCCGGAGGAGGGCGCGGGCGCGCCCTGGGCCAGCCGCTCCTCCAGGCGGGCCACCCGGGCGGCCAGACCGGTCAGGGATTCGTCCAGCTGCCCGTCGCTGAGGCGAATCAGGCACAGCTCCGCGTCGGTGCGGCGGTTGCTGCTCCGGGCCAGACCGGCCGACGCCTCCTGGAGCACAGTGAGCATCTGGAGCAGCCGCTGGGCCGTGAACCGCTCCCCCAGCTGGCGCAGGGTGGCCTCGTCATAGCCGCCGGCCATCAGCGCGGCCGCCCCCTGGGGGGCCGTCTTGCGCAGCAGCAGGTCCCGGGTCAGAGCGGACAGCTCCCCCAGCACCGAGGCCACATCCTTCCCGTTGGCATACAGCCGCCCCAGCGTATCCAGGGCGGCGGCGGTGTCATGGCCGGCTATCTGGCCCATCAGGGCCGCCGTCTCCAAATTCCCCGCCAGGCCCAGGGTATCCAGGATGGACTGCTCATCCACCCGGCCGCCTCCGCCGGAGCACTGGTCCAGCAGGGACAGGGCGTCCCGCAGGCCGCCGTCAGCCAGGCGGGCCAGCAGGGCCGCGCCCCCCTCGCTCAAGTCGATGTTCTCCTGTCCGGCCACATATTGCAGCCGCTGGGCAATCTGTCCGGGCAAAATCCGCTTAAAGGCAAACTGCTGGCAGCGGCTGCGGATGGTGGCGGGCACCTTATGCAGCTCGGTGGTGGCCAGGATGAACAGCAGGTGGGCGGGCGGCTCTTCCAGAATCTTCAGCAGCGCGTTGAAGGCGGGGGTGGAGAGCATATGGACCTCGTCCACAATGTACACCCGCCGGCGCACGGCGGCGGGGGTGTACACCGCCTCGTCCCGGAGGGCGCGCACCTGGTCCACGCCGTTGTTGGAGGCCGCGTCCAGCTCCAGCACGTCCAGTATGGAGCCGTTCTCAATGCCCAGACAGGCGGGGCACTGATTGCAGGGGTTCCCATCGCGGGGCTGCTGGCAGTTCACCGCCCGGGCCAAAATCTTGGCGCAGGTGGTCTTTCCGGTGCCCCGGGTACCGGTAAAGAGATAGGCATGGGACAGGCGGCCGGAGGCCACCTGCCGCTTCAGGGTGTCCGTGATGTGGGCCTGGCCCACCACATCCTCAAAAGTGCGGGGCCGCCACTTGCGGTACAGGGCCTGGTACATCCTCAATCACCTCTTACAGGAAAAAATAAGCTCCGGCGCAAAGCGAGACCGCACACCGGCCTTTGAAGCGTGCGATACGCCCGTTACCTGGACAGCCGGCTCAAGAACAGTGTCCCCGCGGCACACGCAGCGGGCCGCTTAGTGCTGCTCGGTTCCCCGCCTGACACGGTTCACGGAGCCGCGTTGCGCGGGACCGGTCTATCATCACTGCTTATCCAGGGCAGACGGCACATCACACGTCCGGGGGCCGGGATTCATCCCCGCTTTAGCGGATTGCGGGTACAGGGCACCGCTATCTCCCCGACTAGTGCGGCCTTGCTCCGCGCCGAAGCTGGAACAAAAGCTGGATGATATTATACTATGTCCCGGCCAAATTATCAACCTCTATTTTAGGAAAGGCCGGCCCGGGTAGTGTCAAGAACATTTCGCCACTTGGTTTGTAGCCCCTGACTTTTTCAGCCGAAAAATAATCCAAGAAAACCCTTTACATTTTTCTAAAATTTGATATAATGAAAAAGCTGTCCATACTGTTACTTGTGTGCCGCGCCACACAGGGATCTTTCTCCTTTTGAAAAATAGCAAATATGGGCCTGTAGCGCAGCTGGGAGCGCACTACATTCGCATCCATATGCAGACACATCCCACGGCTCTGGTTCCCTTCCAATTTAGCAGTCCGTTTTCCCGGACTTACCCCTCAAAATTGAATATCTCAAAAATCCGTTTTTCATAACTTTTTTGATTGAAAAATGGTCAATAT
>CASECK010000037.1 GCA_949286295.1 uncultured bacterium
GGGGCGTAGGCCACCACCGTGCGGCGGTTGGGCTCTACCCCGGTGGAGTAGGTGGTCACGCCGGGATAGTCCTGAAGGGCGGTGTGAATCACATGGCGCTCATAGGCGTTCATGGGCTCCAGGGTCATGTTCTTGCGGTACTTGACCACCTTGCCCGCCACCTTGACTGCCAGCCGCTGGAGGGACTCCTCCCGCTTGGCCCGATAGCCCTCGGCGTCCACATGGATGCGCACCCGCTTGGACTGGCCCCGGTTGACGCAGTAGCTGGTCAGCTGCTGGATGGCGTCCAGCGTCTCCCCCCGGCGGCCGATGACGGCCCCCAGATTCTCCCCCTGGAGGACGACTTTATATCCGCCCTCCCCGGTGACGAACACTTCGGGGACGGCCTGGACCTTCAGATGCTCCATCAGCCCGGTGAGAAAATCCCGAATCTGCCCGGCCTTGCCGTCGTCCTGGGCGGCGGGGGTCAGCGTGACCGGCGCGGGGGCGGCGGGCTGGGCGGCGCCGATGAGAATCTCGTCCCCCGCTTCCAGCCGGTCCTCCCGGCCGCGGTGGGGCTGCTGCCGGCGCCCGGCCCCGGGGCGGGCGGCCTTCAGCGGAGCCAAGCCGGGCTTGGCGGCCAGGATGGTCTCCTCCTCCCCGCTATCTGAGAGGCCCTCCTCCTCTTTGCCGGCCTTTTGGACCAATTCTGGCTGCTCCTTGGGGGCGCGGGGCTGCTCTGGGACAGGGGGCGGCTCCGGGGCGGCGGAGGGCTGCCCGCCGTCTGCTCTGGGGCGGGGAACTCCGTTTTCTTCCTCATAGCTCACCCGAACCTTGGCGGGGTTGCCGCCAAAGCCCAAAAAGCCGGACTTGGCCCGCTCGATGACCTCCACGGACACGTCGTCCCGCTCCAGGCCCAGCTGGAACAGGGCGGCGGCGATGGCGTCCTCCTCCGAGCGGCCTGTGGTTTCAATCCACTTCAACATACTCAGCCCTCCTTCTTCTCTTCCTCAATCTGCTGGGCGTCCACCTCGACCTGCTCCACCTCAATCTCTTCCTCCACGGCCTCGGCCTCGGTATCCGCGTCGACCTCAGGCAGAGATTCCGGCTGCGGGGCGGCGGGAACGGCGGGGGCGGCGGGAGCCTGGTTCTGGGCGGGGGCGTCCTCCTGCTCTGGCTCCGGCTTGCCCTTATCCTTATCCTTTCCCTTGGCGGTGTTGGCCTGCTGGGCCCGGATGAGGTCGTTGGGGTCGGTGTAGGGCGTCACTCCGCCAAAGCGGCCGGGAATATAGGCGCGGCCCCGGGCATAGGCCCGGATGCCCTCCCGGCTGTCGTCCCTGTTGACCCCCTCCTGGTCGGGTTCCTCATCTTTTTTCTTCTGGCCGGGCTTCTTCTTGCCCCGGTTCTTCTTCTCCTCTTCGATGCGCCGGGCGCGCTCCAGGCGGGCCTCCTCCCTGCGGCGCTTCTCCTCTTCCTTCTCCTCCTGCTCCCGGCGGGCGGCGGCCTCCCGGGCGGCCTGATAGTCCTTCTTGAGCATCTTGCCGCAGATAACTTCCTGGCCCATGTTCACCACATATTGGGCAATCCAGTACACCGACAGGCCGGCGGGGACGGTAAAGCCGATCCACAGGGAGATGACCGGCATCGTCCACATCATCATCTTGTTGGTGCGGTCCATCTGCTCGTTGCTGGTCTGGGTGTTCATCTTGTTGGTGGCCAGGCTCACCTTCATGGACAGGAAGGAGACCACCACCGACACGACGGGCAGCAGGAACAGCCCCACAGACTGGAGCGTGATGCCGCCGGACCAGAAATTCCAGCTGGGGATGACAGCCATATTTAGCCCCAGGAAGGAGAAATCAAAGACGAACAGATTCTGCCCCGCCTGGCCCAGGGCGGCCTGGAGCGAGGCCAGGTTCTCCGGCGTGACCAGGGAGAGCAGATAGAGCTGGTTATAGGCGCCGTTTTCAAAGGCGCCGCCCAACTTGTCCATGGCCGCCTGAGTCACCCAGCCGCTGGACACGGCCACCTCCTGCCAGTTGAGCTGCTGGGCCAGAATCTGAATCTGCTCCATGGACAGGTTCATGAAATAGGTCAGCGGCTGGCGGATGATTCCGTACAGGGCGATAAGCACCACCATGGGAATCAGGGACCACAGGCAGCCGCCCATGGGATTGACCTTCTCCCGCTCGTAGAGCTTCTGGACCTCCAGGTTATAGCGCTCCCGGTCCTTGCCGTACTGCTTTTGCAGCTGCTGCATCTTGCCGGAGAGCATGGTGGTCTGAATCATGCTCTTCTTGGTCTTTAAGGTGACGGGGAAGAGGATGAGCTTGACCACCACGGCGAACAAAATCAGGGCCACGCCATAGCTGCTGAAGAAGTGATAGAAAGACAGCAGCAGCCAGGCAAAAGGCTTTAGAATAACACCCACAACATTACCTCCGCAAATTCATAGTTTGACAAAAGTCCCTCAGGGCACCGGGTCGTACTCCACGGATTTCTGCCGGTGGAAGGGGTGGCACCGGGCCAGCCTGCGCGCCGCCAGCCAGCCGCCCTTCAGCGCGCCGTATTTCTCCACCGCCTGCAGGGCGTACTCCGAGCAGGTGGGGATAAACCGGCAGCAGGGAGGGCGCAGGGGGGAGAGAGCGCGCCGGTAAAACCGAATCAGGGCCAACAGCAGGCTCTTCATGGCTCTCCTCCCGCCGGACCGGTCAGGCCCAGCTTTTTCATCACAGACAGAAAACTGTGCTCCAGCTCGCCATAGCGGCCGTAGATGGCCCGGGTGCGGGCCACCACTACGATGTCGAAGCCGGGAAGAAAGCGGTGCTCGTTGGTGCGGTACAGCTCCCGGATGCGGCGGCGGACAAAATTACGCTTGACAGCGTTGCCCAGCTTCACCCCGGTGGTGATGCCCAGGCGGCTGCGGGGCTGCCCCGTCCGCCGGCAGTAGACGGCGAAATAGGGGCACACCGCGCTTTTCCCTTTGTTGTACAGCCGGCGGAACTCATGATTCTGTTTCAGGGAAACGGTATGCTTCATGGCGTTCCTCCCAGGCGTTACAGGCAAAAAGCTGCGTATGCACAGATAGGGCGGGGGAATTTCTCCCACGCCCCTTTTGCGCCGTCTATGTCAAATCGTGTCCTCCCGCCATGTCTCACGGGCAGGCCGGCCGTGTCCATCCCACAGGGAAACTGGGCGGAACACCGCCCGGTCCGCGTCAGTGGGTCAGACGGACGCGGCCCTTGGCGCGGCGGCGGGCCAGCACCTTGCGGCCGTTGCGGGTGGCCATACGCTTGCGGAAGCCGTGCTCCTTGGAACGCTGGCGCTTCTTGGGCTGATAGGTACGAAGCATGGGGACACCTCCTCATCAAATTTCAAGCCGGCTCTCCCGGCCCAACAACAGCCCCCTGACAAGGAGCTGCGGTCTGCTTGTCCGGACCCGGCGGGCCGGGTCCCAGGAGAAAGGGGCGCACCGCCCCCGCTCCAAAAGATACGCCCATCATTATAGCGGATGGATACGGCCTGTGTCAACCTTCTTTTTGCCTGGTTTCTTAGGATTTTTTTCTTTTTCCCCGGCAGTTTCTATATCTTGTGGATAAATTCATCCTGTCACACAACTTCTGCCAGTTTCCAGAGATACATTATAAATAAAAAAACAGGAAAAACCTTGTGTTTCCACCCCGTTTTTGATATAATAAAGCATCTGGATTTCCCCGCCATTTACCGCCTTCTCCGGCACCGCCGGAGGAGGCGCTTTGAAAGTTTATCCCCTGTCCGCCCCGCCGGGCGGCAGCGGCGCAAGGAGGCCCATCATGAATCCCACCGAAGAGATATGGGACAAGGTCGTCGCCCTGATGCGAAACGAGATGACCGACACCACCATCAACACCTGGTTTGACGACGCCGCCGCCGTCAGCCTGGACGAGAGCAGCTTCACCCTGTACTCCCCCACCCGCTTTAAGCGGGACATCATCGCCGCCCGGTATGTGCCCGTCATCCAGAAGGCCCTGCATGAGCTGTTCTCCGCCGACTTTCAGGTGAATATCCTCACCGAGGGAGAGCTGGAGGCCGCCCGGCAGAACAGCCGCCAGGGGGACTTTCTCCCCGGGACGGAGGAGTACACCTTTGACCGGTTCGTGGTGGGCTCTTCCAACAAATTTGCCCACGCCGCGGCCCGGGCGGTGGCCGACAACCCCGGCCAGAGCTATAATCCCTTGTTTATCTACGGCGAGTCCGGCCTGGGCAAGACCCACCTGCTCTACGCCATCGCCCACACCATCCACGAGAAAAACCCCGGCTACAAGGTGGTCTACATCAAGGGGGACACCTTTACCAACGAGCTAATTCACGCCATCCGGGAGGGCCGCAACCAGGAATTTCGGGAAAAATACCGGGGGGCGGACGTATTTCTCATGGACGACGTGCAGTTCATCGCTGGCCGGGACTCCACCCAAGAGGAGATGTTCCACACCTTCAACACCCTCTACGAGCTGAAAAAACAGATTGTCTTTACCTCCGACCGCCCTCCCAAGGAGATGCTCCGCCTGGAGGACCGGCTGAAGACCCGGTTTGAGTGGGGCCTGCTGGCCGATATCCAGCGCCCGGACTATGAGACCCGTATGGCCATTATCAAAAACAAGGCCATCCGCATGGGGATGGAGCTGCCCGACTACATCATCCAGCTTATCGCTGAAAACATTACCGCCAATGTGCGGCAGCTGGAGGGGACGGTCAATAAAATCATGGCCTATCAGGACCTGATTGGCGACTCCCTGGATAAAAACACCGTCATTCGGGCGGTAAAGGACATTTTTAAAGAGAAGTCCGACATCCTGCCCACCGCCGACGTCATCATCGACGAGGTGTGTAAGTTCTATAACATCGAGCCGGACACCCTCCGGGGCCAGGGCCGGTCCAAGGACATCTCCCTGGCCAGGCAAATTGCCATGTACCTCATCCGGCAGATGGTGGGCACCTCGCTGAAGGACATCGGCCGGGAGTTTGACAACCGGGACCACAGCACCGTGCTCAACTCTCTGTCCCGGGTGGAGCGCCTTATCAAAAACGACCCGGAAAAGGCCGAGATTATCAAGGACATCACCACCAACATCAATAACCGCTATGAATAGAGCGGCGCCATGAGACGGTCTTGATTTTCCACACTCTCCCGTGTAATCCACAAGGACAGCTGTGGATAACCCTCTTCTCTCCACAGCTCTGCAAAAAAACGCCCTGTTTTTCCACACTTCCTGTGGAGCCGCCATCCTCACGGCCGCAAGGCCTCACCCAATATTTCCACAAAAAAATCTCCTACGGACTACTGTTACGACCTATATCCTCTCCTCTCCGAAAGGCGGGAGAGAAAGACTGGAGGAATGAACCATGAAATTTTCCTGCGAAAAAGCCCTGCTGTCCAGCGCGGTGGCGGTGACCTCCCGGGCGGTGGCCGCCAAAAGCTCTATCCCCGCCATGGAGGGTATTCTCATCGAGGCCGGGGAGACCCTCCGCTTAACCGGCTACAATTTAGAGACCGGTATCCAGGCCGGCGTCCCCGCGGAGATTAAGGAGAAAGGGTCCCTGGTGCTGTCCGCCCGGCTGTTTGGCGAGATTGTCCGCAAGATGCCCGACGACGTCGTGGTGTTCTCCTCCAACGGGTACACGGTGAACATCAAGTGCGGCCTGTCTGAGTTTAACATCCTGGGCACCGACCCGGAGGAGTTCCCGGAGCTGCCCTCTGTGGAGCAGCAGAACGCCCTCACCCTGGGCCAGCCGGTGCTGCGGTCCATGATTGCCCAGACCCTCTTCGCCGTCAGCGACAACGAGAGCCGCCCTATCCATACCGGGTCCCTGTTTGAGGTGGAGGAGGACAGACTCACTGTGGTCTCGGTGGACGGCTACCGCCTGGCTCTGCGCCGGGAGAAGGTGGACGAAAAGCGGGGGGCGGAGAGTTTCTCCTTTGTGGTCCCCGGGTCTGCCCTGGGCGAGGTGGAAAAGATATGCGCCGGGGAGGAGAGCGTCACCATCACCCAGGGGGCCCGGCACGTTATGTTCCAGACTGGGGACACGGTACTGGTCTGCCGCCGGCTGGAGGGGGAGTTCTTGCCGTACCGGAACGCCATTCCAAAGAACAACACCATTCAGGTGGATGTGGACGCCAAGACTCTGCTGGCCTGTATCGACCGGGTCTCCCTCATCATCAGCGAAAAGCTCAAGTCCCCCCTGCGCTGCGTGTTCGGGGACGGCATGGTGTCCATCACCACCAAGACCGCCATCGGCGACGCGGCGGACCAGTGCCCCGTCTCCGGAGATGGGCAGGGGCTGGAGATTGGCTTTAACAACAAATATCTGATGGATGCGCTGAAGGCCGCCCCCGCCGACCGGCTGCGTATGGAATTTACCTCCGGGGTGGCCCCCTGCGTCATTCTGCCCGCCGGAGGGGAGGAGAACTTTATTTACATGGTGCTCCCCGTGCGCCTGAAGGCGAATTGAGGTGCCGGCAGCTTTTATGGACAGTCATGACATCTCGATTTCGACCCAGTTTATCAAGCTGCAGGAGCTGCTGAAATTTGCCGGCGCGGTGGAGACCGGCGGAGACGCCAAGCGCATCATCCAGCAGGGGCGGGTGACCGTCAACGGGCAGACCTGCACCATGCGGGGAAAAAAGCTGTATCCCGGGGACCGGGCGGCCGTGGACGGGGAGACGGAGCTGGTGGTCCGATGATTTTGAGCAGGCTGGAGCTGGATTTTTTCCGCAACTATACCCATGTGGAGGCGGCCTTCGACCCGGGGGTCAATCTCATCTACGGGGACAACGCCCAGGGAAAGACCAACCTGCTGGAGGCGGTGGCCTACCTGTCCGCCGCCCGCTCCCACCGGGCCAGATATGACCGGGAGATGATTATGCTGGGCGTGGACTACGCCTTCATCAAGGGAGAGGTGGACAGCCGGGAGCGGCAGTTCACCTTGGAGGCCAAGCTCTTTCGGGGAAAGGGGCGGCAGCTGTTCTCCAATGGCGTGCGCCTCAAGACCGCCGGAGAGCTGGCGGGTATCCTGACAACGGTGCTCTTCTGTCCGGAAGATTTATCTCTCATCCGCTCCGGCGGGGCGGAGCGGCGCAGGTTTTTGGACGGGGCCATCTGCCAGCTGCGGCCCCGGTATGCCCAGGCGCTGGCGGAATATAACCGCCTGTACGAGCATAAGACCCGCATTTTGCGGGACTGGCCGGAGAATCCCTCCCTGCTGTCCACCTTAGATGACTTCAATCTCCGCATGGCCCAGACCGGGGCCATTCTCATCCACTACCGGGCCCACTTTATCAAGCGCCTGGAGGAGCACGCCCCGGCCATCCACGCTGATTTCTCCGGCGGCAGGGAGCGGATGGAGCTGCGGTATGAGACGGTCTCCTCCGTGGCGGACCCCATGGCCTCTCCCCGGGAGATTTTACCCCACCTGCTGGAGCACCAGCAGCGGCACCGGCAGGCGGAGCTGGACAGCCGGCAGTGCCTGTCCGGCCCTCACAAGGACGACCTGGCGGTGGATATCGCCGGCCGCAGCGCCAAAACTTACGCCTCCCAGGGGCAGACCCGGACCGCCGCTTTGTCCCTGAAGCTGGCCCAGCGGGAGATATTCCAGCGGCAGACCGGCCAGTGGCCGGTGCTGCTGCTGGACGACGTGCTGTCCGAGCTGGACGGCAAACGGCAGGCCTTTGTGCTCAACCATATCCGGGGGGGACAGCTGTTTATCACCTGCTGCGTGGAGGAGAAGTTGGAGAGCCTGGAGGGGGGCAGGGCCTTCCGTATCCGGGTCGGGTCAGTGGCCCTGGGGGCTTAAATAGAAAGAAAAGAGAGGATTCCATGGCGTTTATTTCTCTGCTGATTATCACACCGCTGTTTATGGCCTTTGGCCTGTTCGCCCTCTTTTTACTGGCGGCGCCCTTCTGTGTGGGAGCTTTTTTGCAGCTGGTGTTCTCCATTGTGGCAAAGGGGGACTTTGTTGTGTGGATACCCGCCGGACTGGGAATGCTTGGGCTGGTGGCCTCGCTGGTATGGCTGCTGGAGTTGCTCTCCGTGCCCGCCATCCTGATATATTGGGGCGTCTATTTTCTGTGTATGTGGCTAATCTGGCTGGCGGTGTCTAAAATCAAAAAATGGCTGGCCGGAAAATTCGTTGGGTAAAGGAGCCTCTCCATGCCTGTGGTACTTGGTCTGTTCTGCGCGCGTCCCCTGCTGCTGGGGATAGGTCTGGAGTATTTGTGCTGCCGCCTGCCCAGGCGGCGGAAAATCTGGCGGGCTCTGCCCGCGGCGCTGGAGGTGGCCTTTGCCCTGCTGGCGGCGGCCGTCCGGCTGAACAATTGGCAGTCCCAGGCGGCCTCCCCCGCCGCTCAGCTGGCCATCTTTCCCGGCCTTCCGGTCCTTTTCCTGCTGGCGGGCAACTATTTGGGCTGGCGGCTGTGGCGGTGGCTGTGGGGTCCCCGGGTCGTGGGCGGGCGGTGAGAGGAGGCGGGATATGTACCTGCATCTGGGCCAGTCGGTCACGGTGTCCCACCGGGAAATTCTGGCCATTTTTGATTTGGACAACGCCACCTGGGCGTATCGGACCCGGGAATTTTTGCAGCGGGCCGAGCGGGAGGGCCGGGCGGTGTGGCTGACGTCGGACCTGCCCCGCTCCCTGGTGCTGACCGGGCGTTCCGGCGGAGAGAGCACCGTTTACCTCTCCCCCCTGTCCTCCGCCGCCCTGCGGGGCCGGGCGGCGCGGAATTTTGTGGAGTAATGGATTTGTGCATTATCCAAGAGTCAAGAGCGGAGAGAAAAGAGGACCCTCTTTCCCCTCCCGTCCTGATTCTTGCAACAGTTTAAACCGGAGGTACATTATGTCTGAAGAATTGAAGGAGCTGAACACCACCCAGACGGACCACGAGTACGGCGGGTCGGAGATTCAGGTTCTGGAGGGTCTGGAGGCCGTCCGAAAGCGCCCGGGAATGTATATCGGTTCCACCAGCGAGTCGGGCCTGCACCACCTGGTGTATGAGATTGTGGACAACTCCATCGACGAGGCCCTGGCCGGCTACTGCACCGATATTACAGTGACCATCAACCCGGGCGACACCATCACCGTCACCGACAACGGCCGGGGGATTCCCGTGGATATCCAGCCCCAGACGGGCAAGCCCGCCCTGGAGGTGGTATTCACCATCCTCCACGCCGGCGGCAAGTTTGGCGGCGGCGGCTACAAGGTGTCCGGCGGCCTGCACGGAGTGGGCGCCTCGGTGGTCAACGCCCTGTCCGAGTGGCTGGAGGTCCAGGTCCACAAGAACGGGGAAATCTATGAGATGAAGTTCTCCCGGGGCAAGATTACCCAGGAGATGAAGGTGGTGGGCAGGACCGACCATACGGGCACCACCGTCACCTTCAAGCCCGACCCGGAGATGTTCGACACCTTAGAGTACAACTATGAGACCCTGCATACCCGGATGCGGGAGGAGGCCTTCCTCAACGCCGGCCTGCGCATCCAGACCGTGGACCTGCGCCCCGGCCGGGAGCAGGAGGACGATATGTGCTATGAGGGCGGCATCCGGGAATTTGTCGGCTTTCTCAACCGGAGCAAGGACCCCATCCACGCCGACGTCATCTATATGTCTGGCGCCCGGGAGGACAGCATGGCCGAGGTGGCCATGCAGTATAACGACGGGTACAGCGAGGTGATGGTCTCCTTCGCCAACAACGTCCACACCCCCGAGGGGGGAATGCACGAGGAGGGGTTCCGCCGGGCGCTGACCAACGTGCTCAACGCCTACGGCCGGAAGATTAAGCTGCTCAAGGACGACGAGAAGGTGTCCGGCGACGACTGCCGGGAGGGCCTGACCGTGGTCATCTCAGTCAAGCTCACCGAGGCCCAGTTTGAGGGCCAGACCAAGGCCAAGCTGGGCAACAGCGAGATGCGCACCCTGGTCAACGCCATCGTGTCAGAGAAGTTGGAGACCTATCTGGAAGAGAATCCCGCCGTGGGCCGGGCCATCTTGGACAAGGCCCTCATGGCCAACCGGGCCCGGGAGGCCGCCCGGAAAGCCCGGGAGTCTATCCGCCGCAAGACCGCCCTGGGCGGCGCGGCCATGCCGGATAAACTTAGAGACTGCAACGAGGTCAACCCCGAGCTGACCGAGCTGTACATCGTCGAGGGCGACTCCGCCGGCGGCTCGGCCACCCAGGGCCGGGACAGCCGCTTCCAGGCCATCCTTCCCCTGTGGGGCAAGATGCTCAACGTGGAGAAGGCCCGGGCGGACAAGGTGTACGGCAACGACAAACTCACCCCCGTCATCACCGCCCTGGGGGCCGGCATCGGAGACGACTTTGATTTGAGCAAGCTGCGCTATCACAAGGTCATCATCATGGCCGACGCCGATGTGGACGGCGCCCACATTCGCACGCTGCTGCTCACCTTCTTTTTCCGATTCATGCGCCCGCTGATTGAAAACGGCTATGTGTACTCCGCCGTCCCCCCCCTGTACAAGCTCACCAGGGGCAAGACCACCCGGGTGGCCTTCTCCGACGAGGAGCGGGACCTGGTGTCCGCCGAGCTGCGGGGGGACAACCCCGGGGCCAAGGTGGTCATCAACCGCTATAAGGGCCTGGGCGAGATGGACTTCCACGAGCTGTGGGAGACCACCATGGACCCGGAGAAGCGAACCCTGCGGCGAATCACCCTGGACGACGCGGTGAAGGC
>CASECK010000038.1 GCA_949286295.1 uncultured bacterium
GGCAAAGCGCTCGTCGCCGTTGGAGCTGTCCTCCATAAACGGCATGGCGTAATAGGCCAGATACTCCTCCACCTGCCGCCGGGTGGTGGTGAGCAGGGGGCGGATGAGCTCCCCCCTCCGGGGCGGGATGCCCCCCAGCCCCCGCAGGCCGCTGCCCCGGGCCAGGTGGAGCAGCACCGTCTCCGCATTGTCGTTGGCGGTGTGGGCGGTGGCGATTCGGTCCGCCCCCGCCTCCCGGGCCGCCTGGCGCAGGAAGGCGTAGCGCATCTCCCGGGCGGTCTCCTCAATGCCCCGCCCCCGCTCCCTGGCCCGGGCGGCCACGTCCCCCGCGCCGGAATAGAGGCGCACCGCCGGCAATCTCTTCCCGGCGGCGGTGCGCTGCTCCCCGCAGCACAGCGCCACAAACTGCTCCACAAAGGCCGCGTCCCGGCGGGACTCCTCCCCCCGGAGACGGTGGTCATAGTGGGCGGCGGACAGGGTGAAGTCCAGCCGCTCCCGGAGGCGGCACAGGGCGTGGAGCAGGCAGATGGAGTCCGCCCCGCCCGAAACGGCGCACAGCACATGGCTGCCCGGCGCAATCAGCGCCTGCGCCCGAATCAGTTCCTCCATGGTTTTCAGCATAACAGTCCCCCAGAACTTGCAGAATCCGGGGCGCGCCCGGTCCCGGGGCATCCGTCTCTGCGCGCGCTCAAAACGGCGGGCGGCCGAGGGTCAGTCCTCCTCGCGCTGCCAGGCCATGTCGTTGAAGGTGGTAAATTCCGGCTGCCACTGCAGCTCCACGGTGCCGGTCTCCCCGTGGCGGTTTTTGGCAATGATGCACTCGGCCAGATTGGGATTCTCGGTGTCCCGGTTGTAGTAGCCCTCCCGGTACAGGAAGAGCACAATGTCCGCGTCCTGCTCGATGGCCCCCGACTCCCGCAAATCCGAGAGCATAGGGCGCTTGTCCGTCCGGCTCTCGTTGGCCCGGGAGAGCTGGGACAGGCAGAGCACCGGCACATTCAGCTCCTTGGCCATAATCTTCAGCGAGCGGGAGATGTCAGAGACAATCTGCTGGCGGTTCTCGCCGGAGCGGGTCTTTCCCCCGGCGGACTGCATCAGCTGGAGGTAGTCGATGACCACCAGCCCCAGATTCTCCACCCGGCGGCACTTGGCGTTGATGTCGGCCACGGTGACCGAGGAGTCGTCGTCAATGAGAATCATGGAGCGGTTCAGGGAGTCGGCGGCGGCGGCCACGTTCTCCCAGTCCTGCTCGGTGAGCTTGCCGGTGACCAGCTTTTTGTTGTCCACAAAGCACTCGCTGGAAATCAGCCGCAGGGCCAGCTGCTCCCGGCTCATCTCCAGAGAGAAAAAGGCCACGTTCTTTCCCGAGCGCTTGCCCGCCGACAGCAGGATGTTCAGCGCCATGGAGGTCTTGCCCATGCCCGGCCGGGCGGCCAGCAGGATAAGGTCGGACTTGTTCAGGCCGGAAATGGCCCGGTCCAGGTCCCGCAGGCCGGTGGACAGGCCGGGGATGGCGCTGTCGCTCGCGGCCAGCTCGCTCAGCCGGTCGTACACATCCACCAGTACGCTGGAGATGTGGGTCAGCCCCCGGGCGGAGCGGCCCTGCCGGATGGCGTAGATGCGCTGCTCCGCCGCCTCCAGGATGTCCTGGCCGGTGCCAGTCCCCTCCTGAATCATGGCCGTCAGGTCCCCGGCCGCCTCCGCCAGACGGCGCAGCACGGTCTTGTCCCGGAGGATGTCGATATACTCCTTCACATTGGCGGCGGTGGGCGTGGTGTCCATGAGCTGAAGCAGGTACCCCCGGGACTGCTCCTCGTCGTAGTACCCGTTCTGCTTCATGTGCTCCAGCACCGTCACCGGGTCGATGGTCTGGGAGTAGTTGAACATGGAGTAGATGGTCTCGTATATCTCCACGTTTTGCCGCAGGTAAAAATCCTCCGGCCGCAGTTTGTCGATGACCTCCGGCACGCACCGGGGGTCGATGAGCATGGAGCCCAGCACCGCCTGCTCCGCCTCCACGCTGTGGGGCAGCTGCCTGAGCAGCAGCTCGCTGTCATCCATAGGCACAGGGATTCACCCGCCCTTCGCAAGATAAAAAGTTCTCGCCCTTCACCCGAGCGGGCGGCAGAGCCGCTTCCCGCTCCGCCGCCCGCGGGTCCTGTCCGTGCTCAGGCCTCGGTCACCATCACGTTGACGGTGCCCGTCACCTCATAGCCCAGCTTGGCCTTGACCTGATAGCCGCCGCAGGACTTGATGGGCTCGTCCAGGACCAGCTTGGCCTTGGCGATATTCAGCCCGTGCTGGGCGGCCAGGGCCTCGGAAATCTCCTTGGCGGTGACGGCGCCGAACAGGCGCCCGCCCTCGCCGGCCTTGGCGGGGATTTTGACCATCAGCCCCTCCAGCTTCTTGGCGGTGGCCTCGGCCTCGGCCTTCTCGGCGGCCTGCTGGGCCTTCCGGGCCTTCTCCTGCTGCTTCATGGTGTTCACATTTTCCGCGGTGGCGGGCACAGCCAGCTTTTTGGGCAGAAGAAAGTTCCGGGCGTAGCCGTCGGAGACCTCCACCAGCTGGCCCTTCTTGCCATGGCCCCGCACATCCTGCTGTAAAATGACCTTCATTGCGATATTCCTCCAAACTCAAGTTTTTGCTCGCGTCTATGTTTTTTACGCCTCCAGGTACCGGTCGATGGCCCGGCACAGGTCCTGGGCCACCTCTTGGATGGGCCTGCCCGTCACCTGGCCGCCGGCGGCGGCGGCGTTGCCCCCGCCCCCCAGCTGCTCCAAAATCACCTGGACGTTGGTGTCCCCCATGGAGCGGGCGGAGATGTTCACCTTCTCCCCGTCCTGAGAGAGCACAAAGGAGGTGTCGATGCCGATGATGTTCAGCAGCTCGTCCGCCGCCTGGGCGGCGGTGACCCGGCCCACCGGTCCGTCCGCCACGGCGATGGCAATCTGGTCCCGGTATATCCTGGCGTTCTGGATGATGGCGTACTTGGCGATGGTGCCGGCCAGGTCGTTCTGGAACAGCTTCTTCACCTCGGCGGTGTCGGCGCCGGAGCGGCGCAGGAAGGCCGCCGCCTCAAAGGTCCGCCCGCCGGTGCGCATGGTGAAGTTCTTGGTGTCCAGCACGATGCCGGCCAGCAGGGCCTCGGCCTCCGCCCGGAGCAGGTGGTTGGGCTCCATGATATATTGCAGCAGCTCCGTGACCAGCTCGGAGGCGGAGGAGGCGTACGGCTCGTGGTAGTTGAGAGCCGCCCCCTCGATATAGGTGGCCGCCCGCCGGTGGTGGTCGATGACCGCCACCCGGTTGCAGGACTCCAGCACCTCCTGGGCCTGCACCTGCTCTGGGCGGTTGGTGTCCACCACCACCGCCAGAGAGCGGCTGTCGGCAATCAGCAGGGCCTCCTGGGGCAGCAGGAAGCAGTCGCTGTACTCAGGCAGCTGGGCCAGCTTGTCAATCAGCTCCTGGGCCGGGCTGTTCCCCTGGTCCCGGATGATGTGGGCCGGGACGCCGTTTTTCCGGCACAGGGCGCACACCCCCGCCGCCGCCCCCACCGCGTCGTTGTCCGGGGACTTGTGCCCCATGATGAGCACCTGGGAGGAGTCGGAAATCAGGGAGGACAGGGCGTTGGCCATGACCCGGCTTTTCACCTTGGTGCGCTTCTCCGTCTCCTTGGAGCGGCCGCCGTAAAACTCGAAGGTAAACTTGTTGCGGACCACCGCCTGATCTCCCCCCCGGGACAGGGCCATGTCGATGGACAGGTTGGCGAAGTTGAGCAGCTCCCGGTAGCTGTCCGCGTCCTTGCCCACACCGATGGACAGCGAGGCGTTGATGCCGCTTGGGTTGACCACCTGGTGGATGGCGTCCAGCACCTCGAACTTGCTGTCCACAAATTTGGTCAGGTACTGCTCCTCGCAGATGAACAGATAGCGCTCCCGCTGGTAGCGGCGCAGAATGCCCCCGGTCTCGGACACCCAGTCCTCCAGGCGCTTGTCAATCTCGGCCAGGATGTTGGAGCGCTCATTCTCCGCCAGGTTCTTGGTCAGGTCCTCATAGTTGTCGATGAGCAGCACCACCGCCACCGGCCGGGTGGCCTGATAGCGGTCCCGAATCTGGCTCAGCTCCGTGACGTCCACCCAGTAGGTGGTGGCCAGAAAGCCCCCCGTCCGCCCCCCGGTGCGCACCAGGTGGCCGAACACCAGAAACCGCCGGCCGGCGTAGTGGACGTGGGTGGGGCACTCCGCCTTGCCCTCCATACGCCAGCGCGCGTCAAAGTCGGGAATCAGGGCCGACAGCTTGGAGTCGTACAGGTGCTCCCGCTGGTCGCTGAGCTTGAGAAAGCGGTCGTTGGTCCAGATGATATCCCCGCTCTCCGGCCGGAACATCACCATGGGCAGCGGGGAGTTGACCATGGTGTCCCGGGTGGCGCTGTCCACCGAGCCGCTCATGTTGTCCAGATATTTGGTCAGCTCCCTGCGCCGGCGGCGGTCAACCTGCCGGCCGTACACCGCCAGGCAGGCCACCACGGCCAGCTCGATAAGCGCCAGCGGCCAGGAAAACGAGGCGGACAACAGCGCGAACAGAATCAGGCAGAGAAAATACATCTGAAAGCTGGGCTGCAGCAGCTGGTTAATCTTTCGGTTCAAGCGGAAAACCCCCTCGCGGAAATTCAGGGAACAGCTCGTCTCCGTGTGCCGCAGGCACACCAAAAGGTATTTTATTATAGCAGATAGACAGGCGGAAAACAAGTCCGGCGGGCCATTCTCCCGGGAAAAACATCGTCCGGCGCAAAATTTTTCCCCGCCCGCTCTCCACAAACCGTTGCGCCGGCTTGCAAATACTGCTATAATAGCAGTACATGATTTCTCTGCGTCTCCGCGCTCCCGCGGGGCGGCACGCGCAGTCACGGAAGAACAATTGAAACAGGAGGGATTCCCCATGGAAGAGATTAAAATCACCCGCGCTCCCACCCTGAAGCCCAAGCCCGACTCCTCAAAGCTGGTGTTCGGCAAAAACATGACCGACCATATGTTCATCGTGGACTACGACGCGGGCCAGGGCTGGCACGACCCCCGCATCGTCCCCTATGGCCCCCTGCAGATTGACCCGGCCGCCAAGGTTCTCCACTACGCCGAGGAGATTTTCGAGGGGCTGAAGGCCTACCGCACCGCCCAGGGCAAGATTCAGCTGTTCCGTCCCAGGGACAACATCGCCCGTCTGAACAACTCGGCCGCCCGGCTGTGCCTGCCTCAGATTCCCGAGGAGCTGGCCCTGGCCGGCATCACCGGGTTGGTGAAGCTGGAGCGGGACTGGGTCCCCAGCGAGGAGGGCACCTCCCTGTATATCCGCCCCTTCATGATTGGTCTGGATGCCGCCCTGGGCGTACACTCCTCCAAGCACGTGCAGTACATCGTGGTGGTCTGCCCCGTGGGGGCCTACTACCCCGAGGGGCTGGCTCCGGTCAAAATCTATGTGGAGGACGAGGACGTCCGCGCCGTCAAGGGCGGCACCGGCATGGCCAAGACCGGCGGCAACTACGCCGCCTCCCTCCGGGCCGGCGACCGGGCGGAGAAGCAGGGGTACAGCCAGGTGCTGTGGCTGGACGGCGTGCACCGCAAGTATATCGAGGAAGTGGGCGCCATGAACGTGATGTTCAAGGTGGGCGGAACAATTCTCACCCCTGACCTGAACGGCTCCGTGCTGGATGGCATCACCCGCCGCTCCTGCATCCAGCTGCTCCAGGACTGGGGCTATGAGGTGGAGCAGCGCCGCATCTCCTATGAGGAGCTGTTCCAGGCCGCCGGGGACGGCACCCTGGAGGAGGCCTGGGGCACCGGCACCGCCGCCGTGGTCTCCCCCATTGGCGAGCTGGCCATGGGCGGCAAGAAGGTCACCGTCAGCCACAACCAGATTGGCCCCGTCACCCAGAAGCTGTATGACAACCTCACCGGTATCCAGTGGGGCCGTCTGGCCGACCCCCATCACTGGGTCATGCCCCTGGACTAAACGGGCCGCCCGCTTCAAAACCGCTTAAAAAAATCCTGACCGGATTGCTCCGGTCAGGATTTTTTGTCTCTGCCCCGTCGGCGGGGCGGGTCACACATATCCGTACAGCCCCCGCACCGAGACCTCTCCGGCCCGGACCGTCTCCCGGCTGCCGTCAGGCAGGCGGACCACCAGATTAAACGATTGGTCCACCGCCAGGGCGAAGGCCTCCCGGCGGCCGGCGGGGGTGATGAGCTGGACCTGCTTGCCCAGGGTGATGCAGTCCCGGCTATACCGCTCCAGATAGGCCGCCTGGCCGGCGGGGAAGGCGGCGTAGGCCCGGTCCAGCGCCCGGAGGATATGGACCGCCAGCTCCGAGCGCCGCACCGGCCGGCCCAGCTCCATGGCCAGGGAGGTGGCCATGGAGCCCACCTCCTCCTGAAAATCCTCAGGCCGCTGGTTGACGTTGACGCCGATTCCGGTGACCAGATAGTCCACGGCGTTGCTCTCCCCCTCCAGCCCCAGCTCTGTCAGGATGCCCGCCAGTTTTTTCCCGTTCAGGATGATGTCGTTGGTCCACTTGACCGCCGGGCGCACTCCGCAGCAGCTCTCAATTCCGTCGCACACCGCCACCGCCGTCCAGGCGGTGAAGCCGGCCACCTGGTCTGGCTCCAGCCGGGGGCGCAGCAGGGCGGACAGATACAGTCCGCAGCCCCGGGGGGACTGAAACGAACGGCCCCGGCGGCCCCGGCCGCCGGTCTGCTCCTCCGCCGTCACCACCAGCCCCTCCTGGGCCCCGGACATCGCCCGGCGTTTGCACTCGGTATTGGTGGAGTCGATTGTGTCCAGGCACTCCAGCTGCCTGCCCACCAGCAGGCCGGCCAGGGGGGCGGCCAGCTCCCCCTCCCGCAGCCGGTCCGGTGCCCGCTCCAGCCGGTAGCCCCGGTTGGGGCCGGAGGAGATGGTGTACCCCTCCCGGCGCAGGCCCTCCACTACCTTCCACACCGCCGCCCGGCTGATGCCCAGCGTCCGGCTCATGGCCTCGCCGGACAGATATTCCCCCTGCCGCTCCCGCAGCAGGGACAGCACCTTTTCCCGGTTCATGGACCTTCCTCCCTCATTGTCTCTTTCCCATTATACGCCGCAGGGGTTCCAGCGTCAACCGGGAGCGGGCCGCGGTTTACCCCTTTGCGTCCGCCGCCTCTCTCCGGTCCCGCCGAGCGGCGCGCGGCTGGTCCAGCACCCCGTTGCGGCGCAGGATGCGGGAGCTGTTGAGGAGGATAATAAACGCGCCGATGTTGTGCAAAAACGCTCCGGCCAGGGCCGGAATGACCCCCACGGCGGAGAGGAGCATCATCACCAGGCTGACGGAAAAGGCGATTCCAATATTCTGGTACATGATGCCCTTGGTGCTCCGGGCCAGGGAGATTACAAAGGGAATGTTGGTCAAATCGTTGTTCATCAGGGCGATGTCCGCGCTCTGAATGGCCACGTCGGACCCCATGGCCCCCATGGCGATGCCCACGTCCGCCTCCGCCAGGGCCAGGGCGTCGTTGATGCCGTCCCCCACCGCCAGCACCTGAGCCTGCTGCCTGAGCTGCCGGACGTGCTCCATTTTCTGCTCGGGCAGCAGCTGGAAGTACACCTGGTCGATACCGGTCTGCTCCTGCACCTTCCGGGCGGAAAACTCCCGGTCGCCGGTGAGCAGCACGGTCTGATGGATGCCCTTGTCATGCAGGGCGGCCACCATCTCCTCCGCCTCCGGCCGGACCGTATCGTCGAACATCAGGCAGCCCAGCACCCGGCCGCCGTCCACAATCCAGTTGCAGGGTCCTCCGCCGGTATCCAGATGGGGGTCCATGGGGCGGTAGCCCAGCGACTCGATCCAGTGCCGGGAGCCAAACAGAATCTCCCTGCCGTCCTTGACGCCCACCAGGCCGCTGCCCACCACCTCCCGGACCTGGAAGCCGTCCTCATAGGGGATGTCCCCCAGCGCGGCCACCAGCGAGCGGGAGATGGGGTGCATGGAGTTGCAGGCCACGCTGCCCCCGGCGGCAAACAGCTCCTCCCGGCTCTCGGCCTGCTGGAGGAAATAGCCGCTGATGGACAGCTCGCCCCGGGTAATGGTGCCCGTCTTGTCAAAGATTACGGTGGTGATGTTGGTCAGCTGCTCCACAAACTTGGAATTTTTGATGAGGATTCCCCGCTTTGTGGCCACGGCCAGGGCGGCAATCATGGGCGCGGAGCTGACCAGCATATGGCCGCAGGGACAACTGACCACCAGCACCGCGATGGCGTAGTTGATGTTCCGGCTGAGCAGGGCGGTGAGGGCCGCCACCGTCAGGGAGAAGGGGATGTAGTAGTGCATGAATTTATCCACAATCCGAATCTCCGGGACCGTAATCTTCTGGGCCTGCTCCAGCAGGTTGACAATCTTGGTGAAGGAGGTGTCCTGATACTCCTTCTCCACCCGGACCCGAATCATGCCGTCCAGGTTGGTGGTGCCGGCATAGACGCTGTCCCCCTCCCGCACCGGGGCGGGCAGGGGCTCGCCGGTGAGGGATTTCTGGTCAATGTTGGAGTTCCCCCAGATGACCGTGCCGTCGATGGGCAGGGCCATGCCCGGGCGGACCACAATGACATCCCCTTTCCGCAGGGTCTGGGCCGGCACCGTGGCCTCTCCCCCCTCCGTCTCCAGCACCGCTGTGGAGGCCTGCATCTGTTTCAGCCCCTCGATGGCGTCCCGCCCGCCCATGATGCTGCGCTCCTCCAAAAAGTGGACCACGCTGAGCACCACGGGAATCAGAATGGCCAGCTCGTGTTCACCGGTGATATAGCAGGCCAGCACCGCGATGGAGACCAAAATCTCCATGGAGTTGGCGATGTCTTTCTGCAAAAATCCCCGAATGGCGGTGGCCAGCAGGGGCAGGCCCTCCACCAAGATGCCCACCGAGTAAATCATCCCCAGCACAGCCCGCTGCTCCGGATAGATGCCCTTGAAAATCAGCCCCGCGGCCAGACAGGTCAGGGCCACCATCGCGGTGGAAATCTCCCGGGATATCTTCCGCTTTTCCCGCTGGGTCAAATCGGAATCCAGGTCCTCCAGGATATGGGCGGCGGTATTGGACAGATTTTCCATAACCCCACCTCCTACGGCAAAAATATCTGGGGCGTGCCCCCCTCGGGGACCACAATCTTCCCGCCCATCTGGCTGAAGATGGAGGCCACCTTCTCCCGGAAC
>CASECK010000039.1 GCA_949286295.1 uncultured bacterium
GCCTCCCCCTGGGGGGGCCAGGCCAAGCTCCGGGCATAGGGGGCCGCGCCCGCCCGCGCCAGCCGCTCCAGCTGCTCCAGCGCGGGCCAGCGTTGTCCTGTCTCGTCCGGACCGGCGGCATCCGGAGCAGCCGGGCGGACCGGGAGGTCTGGCGCGCCCGCCGCGGCCATCCAGGGTTCTCTCCCTCTTCCGGTCCCTTCCTCCAGCCCTGGGGACCGCTCCACCAGCCCGGCCCTTGGGCCGGACTCTGCCCGCCGCCTAGCCGGGTCCGGCCCGGCCCGCTCCTCCCCAGCTTCTTCCCCCCGGTTCAAACCGGCCATGGCCCGCTCCAGGGCGAGCAGCTGCCTGAGCAGGACCGCTCCCGTCCGCTCCTTCAACTCCTCCAGATAATCTCTCATCCACCCTGTCCCTCCTTCAGCGCTTGGAACCGCGCCGGGTCAAAGGCGGGGTTGACCATCCCCTCTCCCTCTCCCTCCCCCGTCCGCCGTCCGCAGCCGGGGCAGCGCTCCTCCAGCGCCCTGGCGCGGCAGGCGGGACACAGCCGCTCCAGCTCCTGCTCTCTATCCACCAGCTCATTGGCCAGGCACCACAAATAGTCCCGTCCCTTCATCTCCTTGACCCTGCGCTCGGTGGGCAGCGCTCCAAACCGGCTCAGCACCCGCCATCTCAGCCGCTCTCCCGGGTCGTCCCGGAGTTTTTTTTTAGCGTTTCCAGCTCCTGGCCGGACAGCTCAGGTCCCGGGTCGCTGTCCCGGCTGAACCTGCTCCACTGGGCGGACAGGGCGGCTATCTCCTCCACCGTCAGCCCGGCCAGCACGGCCCGTCCCCCCTCAAAGACCGGGGTGTGCTCCCCGCTGTGTTCCAGCGCTCTGGCCAGCAGGCAGGCGTTGGAGCACAGGGCCCGCTCCCGCTCCTCCCCGGCCAGTTCCGCGGCCTCCCGCCTGGCCTGGAGCACCTCCAGCGCCGACAGCAGCCGCAAATCCATGCCGTTGCCCAGCTCTATCCGGTCCCGGCCCGCCAAAATGGACCAGCCCATTGTCACACCTCCGTCTCAATGCGCCGGGTGGCCACCACCGTGACCTTCTCCAGCACCATGGTGCCGATGGAGGCGTCCTCCTGGATGGAGCTCCACTGGCAGTCGGAGTATATAATCTTCCGGTCCGGCTTGCACACCACCAGGGAGAATCCGGACAAGGAGTAAAAATCGATGCCATCCCGGATGGCCTCGTCGGTGGCGTACAGCCTGGTCAGCTCCAGGGTGTGGACCGTCTGCCCGGGGGCGGTGGCCACAGGCTCCGCCTCGCCGAAGGCCTCCACCGCGATGCTGCTCTTGGTGGTCTTGGCCACATAGCTCTGCACCACCGCCACCCGCACCCCGTCCACCTCCAGATAGATGTCGCTGCTGGTGGGAAATCCTGCAATGCTCATGCTCTAACCCTCCTTACGCGGCGGCCCCCCGGCCGCCCGCTCAAATGTTCACACCGGTCCCCGGCGCTCAGACGGTAATGTGGGCAGTCAGCCAAATCTGGTTCAGCCCATGGGCCACCGTGAAGGAGAAGTCCACCAGACACCGGGTGGGGTCCTCCGGGTCGGCGGCCACCTCCACGTTCTCGTATCCAGTGATAATCTCCCGGGCCAGCTTGTTCTCCAGCTCCAGCACCACCTGGGCCCGGATGGCGCTGCGGCTTTGCGGGGTGTTCTTGGCCCGGCGGAATTTGCTGCGCAGGGCCGAGCGCAGCCCGGGTATGACGTTGTCCACCACCCGGATGACCGCCAAATCCCGCCATGTTCCGTCGCTCTCTCCTCCGGTGGTGGTCCGGGTGGTCACCCCGCGCACCACGCTGACCACGCCGCCCACGCTCTCCACCGGGGTCACGCCCCCCAGAATCAGAAGGTCCAGCTCCCCGTCCTCCAGCCTGCGGGAGACGCCCCGCAAGCCGGACAGCTCCGCGCCGCCCAGGGGGATGGCCGGGTCGCTCTCCCCGGCGATGGCCCCCGCCACCGCCGCGGCCAGAGTCAGCCCGGACAGGGCT
>CASECK010000040.1 GCA_949286295.1 uncultured bacterium
GGAAGCCCTATCCTTCAGGACGGGCGCCTGGTGGGGGCGGTGACCCACGTGCTGGTCAACGACCCCACCCGGGGATACGGGATTCTGGCTGAGCAGATGCTCCGGCAGGCCTCTGGAAGCCTGAGCGGCGCGGGCTGACCCCCGCCCTGTGCCCCGCGGCCCCTGCCAGGCAGGGGCCGCGGGGCGGCCTTTTGGAATGGGCTGGGCTGGGCGGAAAAGCTCGGATTTTGTCGAAAAATGAAAAAATGAGTCAGAAATATGGGATTTCACTCGGGAAAAACGGTATAAATGCGAAAATAACTTGTTGAATCTAATCCCAGAATATGCTAAATTGTAATTGCCCAGTCGAAATGCCCCACGTCAGCGCGAAGGGTGGGGCCTTCGGGGCGGAGAACTGTGTGATTGGAGGAGAATATGAGATGGAGACAAGGAAACGGATCCTGCTGGCCGACACCGCTGTGGAATTTCGCGCCAGGCTGGCGGAGGCCGTGGCCGGGGAGCCGGACTTGCAGGTGACCGGTCAGACCGGAGATGGGGAGGAGCTGCTGGGCATGATTCGGGCGCAGCGGCCCGACGCCGTGATAATGGATATGGTGCTCTCCGGCCGGGATGGCCTGGAGGTGCTGGAGGAGCTGTCCGGCATGGAGGAGCGGCCGAAGATTTTGATTCTCAGCAGCTACACCGGCGGGAACATCATCGACGCGGCGGCGGAGAAGGGGGCGGACTATTTTATCGCCAAACCCTGCCGCTTCTCCAGCGTGTGCGAGCGGGTGCGGCAGCTTCTGCTCCGGAGCCAGACGCAGCCGGTGCGGGACGAGGGACCCAGTTTGGAAGAGCAGGTGACCGCCATCATTCACGAGGTGGGCGTCCCGGCCCACATCAAGGGCTACCAGTATCTGAGAGAGGCCATCGTCATCGCGGTGAAGGACATGGACGTCATCAACGCGGTGACCAAGGTGCTCTACCCGGAGGTGGCAAAGGCCTTCGGCACCACCGCCAGCCGGGTGGAGCGGGCCGTGCGCCACGCCATCGAGGTGGCCTGGGACCGGGGCGACTTGGAGACGCTGCAGAAGTATTTCGGCTACACGGTCTCCAACGCCAAGGGGAAGCCCACCAACAGCGAGTTCATCGCCATGATTGCCGACCGGCTGGTGCTCCAGCGCCGGGGCAGGGCCATATAAAACCCCTTGCCTTTCCCGGGAAAATCTGCTATCATGGCCCGGAGAAAACTGTCTCCGGCCGGGGCCGGAGGGAAAGGCGGCGGGGGATGACCATCGAGTACACACCAAAGGGCGTCTGTTCCAAGGCGTTCCGCATCGAAGTGGAGGAGGGCGTGATTCGCAGCGTCCAGGTGCGGGGAGGGTGCGACGGCAACCTCCAGGGACTGTCCGCCCTGCTGCGGGGAATGCGGGTGGAGGAGGCGGTGGCCCGTCTGGAGGGCATCCGCTGCGGCGCGCGCGCCACCTCCTGCCCCGACCAGATGGCCAGAGCGCTTAAAAGCGCCATATGAGCAGACAAAAACCGGCAGGGACCGCCCGGAGAAGGGACGGCCTCTGCCGGTTTTTTTCTTGGAAGAGGGGGGTCACCGCCGCCCGCCCCGGTAGCTCCGCCTGCGGCGGCCGCCCACGCCGGAGACATAGCGCCGCCGGCGGCGGAACACCAGAAGCTTGACAAGCACGCAGACGGCCAGCACCAGGAGCACCACCATGGCGGCCTGGGCCCAGGTGTGCTGAAAGAAGGAGAGGACCTGCTGCTTTTTGTACAGCAGCTCAGAGCGCTCCACCGAGGTGACAGCCACCAGGTCCAGGGTGCCGTAGTTCTCGCCCTCGTAGGAGAGGGTCATGGCGCCCAGGACCTGCCCCTCCTTCACCGGGGCCTCCACCGTCTCGGAATAGAGGGTGATTCGGGTCTCGATGGCGTCCAGGTCCATCCCCTTGGGCAGGGTGCGGGTGATGGACCCCTGGGGCTTGACGTTGACCTCGTCGGCCTGGCGGGACAGGGTGACGGCCACCTTGGCCACCGGCTCCTCGCTGCGGGTGATGGTCACCCGCTCAAAGTTGTGAAAACCGTACTCCAGCAGCCGCTGGCTCTCCACAAACTGACCCTGGCGCAGACTGTCATAGCCCTCCTGGGGGATGGGGCCGGACCCCAGCACCACCGATACCAGCAGGGTGTCCCCCTCCTCGGCGATGGCCAGCAGGCACCGGCCGGCCTGGCCGGTGGTGCCCGTCTTGCCGCCCACGCACTTGTCGTAGAGATAGCCGCTGTACACCCAGCCGGACAGAAAGGCGTTGGTGTTGTAGATGCGCCGCTCCTCGGACAGGTTGGTGGCCGGTACCACGTGGACGCCGGTGTTGACCACGGTGCGGAACAGCTCGTGCTCCAGGGCGGCTATGGCCATCAGGGCCAGGTCGTGGGCGGTGGAGTAGTGCTCGTCATTGTGCAGGCCGTTGGGGTTGGTGAAGTGAGTCCCCTGGCAGCCCAGCTCCCCGGCCCGGCGGTTCATATGTTCCACAAAGGCCTCGATGGAGCCGTCCACCGCCACGGCCAGGATGTTGGCCGCCTCGTTGGCGGAGGGGAGCATCAGGCAGTACAGCAGCTCCTCCACGCTGAGGGTCTCGCCCACCTGGATGTTGGCGGTGGTGGCCCCGTCCATCCACCCCTGGTAGGCGGTATCTCCGGCGGTGATGGGGGTGGAGGGGGTCAGCTTGCCCTCCTGGATGGCCTCCAGGGTCAGCAGGGCGGTCATCACCTTGGTGATGCTGGCCGGATAGGCCCGCTGGTTGGCCCCCTTGTCGTAGAGAACCTCGCCGTAATTGGCGTCCATGAGCACGGCGTTGGTACACTGCAGCTGCAGGGGGTCGTCCTGCTGGGCCGCGAAGGCCGGTGCCGCCGCCAGGGACAGCAGAGAGGCCCATAGCAGAAGCAGGGCGGGCAGGCGGGAAATATTTTTTTTCATAGGAAATTCTCCGTATCTATGCTATAATGTAAAAAAGAACCGTGGGCCGCGGCCAGTGGCCGCGGGGATGGTAGGACATATTATAACAAAATGCGCGCGCCCGCGCAAGTACCCATACCGCTGAAGGATGTGGAGGATTGGGGGATGTAAAGTGGCTGGACTATCCAGGTATGAGAAGGCGGTGCTGGCCCTGACGGCGGGGTTTGTGCTGCTGGCCGGCGGGTGGTTCCTGGCCGGCGCGGGGGAGCAGCCCGGCCCCCGGGTGACGGTCTCCCAGCGGGAGGAGACCCCCGGCCCCGTCCAGCAGGAGTTGCAGCCGGAGGAGGCCTATCCGGACAGCCTGCTGCCCGGCGAGGTCATCGACCTCAACACCGCCGGAGTGTATGACTTGCAGCGCCTGCCCGGCATCGGGGAGAAGCGGGCCCGGGACATCATCGCCTACCGGGAGGAGCACGGCCCCTTTGAGACGGTGGAGGAGCTGGACTTGGTGTCCGGCATCGGGCCGGGCATCATAGAGGGCTTGCGGCAGTACGCCAGCGCCGGGTGAGGGAGGAAGCGGTTTTATGGCAAAGATTTTAGTGGTGGACGACGAGCAGGTGCTGGTCAAGGGCATCAAGTTCAACCTGGAGCACGAGGGCTACCAGGTGGAGGTGGGCTATGACGGCCAGGAGGCGGTGGAGCTGGCCCGGGAGGGGAGCTTTGATTTGATTTTGCTGGATTTGATGATGCCCAAAATCGACGGCCTTCAGGCCTGTATGCGCATCCGGGAGTTCTCCAACGTGCCCATCATCATGCTCACCGCCAAGGGAGAGGACACGGACAAGATTATGGGCTTTGAGTCCGGAGCGGACGACTATATCACAAAGCCCTTTAACATCCTGGAGCTGAAAGCCCGGGTCCGGGCGCTGCTGCGCCGGTCCGGGGCCGCCGGCCAGAAGCAGGAGGAGGGGGTGCTCTCCGCCGGGCACATCCGGCTGGACGCGGGGCAGCGGGCGGCCTGGAAGAACGGAGAGCCGGTGGAGCTGACGGCCAAGGAGTTTGATTTGATGGAGCTGCTCATGCGCAACCCCGGCCGGGTGTACAGCCGGGAGAACCTGCTCAACGTGGTGTGGGGCTATGAGTATATCGGCGACTACCGCACGGTGGACGTCCATGTGCGCCGGCTGCGGGAAAAACTGGAGCTGGACCCGGCAAACCCCGAGTATATCCGCACCAAGTGGGGCGTGGGGTACTATCTGGCCAGGGGATAGGGGCGCCATGCGCCCGGAGAGGAGGTGAGCCGGCGTGGCTCCGGAGCGGCAGAAACAAAACAGGGTCCCCTTCTTTTCCTCGCTGCAGGTGAAATATGCCCTGAGCTATCTGGTCATCTTCGCGGTGGTCCTGGTGCTGCTGAACACCTATCCGGTGGTGGTGTCCCAGGACCTGCTGTTCGCCTCCAAGCGGGACTCCCTGAAGGGGCAGACGGCGGTGATCTCCTCGGCCCTGATGGAGCTGGAGACCCTGTCCGCCGACCAGGTGATTCGGGTCATGAATATGCTGGACAGCACGGGCATGGACCATATTCTGGTCACCGACCCGGCGGGGCTGGTGCTGTACGACAGCACCCGGGACAAGCAGGCCGGCGGCGCCGGGGAGGAGGCCGCCCCCGCCCAGTACCGCTACGCCCTGTACCAGGAGGTGGTGGCCGCCCTGCGGGGCAGCGACGTGTTCTACTCCCGCTTTGACGGCCGGCGCTTTGTGTCCACCGCGGCCTCCCCCATCGTCTACCGGGGGATGACCATCGGGGCCATCTATATTCTGGAGATGGACACGGACCAGGGGGCCCTGCTGCTGAGCTTGCAGCAGAACCTGCGTACCATCTCGGTTATCATCGCCTTGGTCACCCTGGTGCTGTCCGCCGTGTTCTCCCGGATGCTGGGCGCCCGAATTGCCGCGCTGCTGCGGGCCATCCGAATCGTGGGCGAGGGGGAGTACGGCCACCGGCTCCAGCCCGTGG
This sequence comes from uncultured bacterium, assembly GCA_949286295.1. Taxonomy (GTDB): domain Bacteria; phylum Bacillota; class Clostridia; order Oscillospirales; family Oscillospiraceae; genus Lawsonibacter. The sequence goes on from CASECK010000040.1 coordinate 4,956, forward strand.
GCCGGGACGAGCTGGCCGAGCTGGCCGGAGAGTTCAATCAGCTCACCGACCGCCTTCAGACCACCGAGGAGGTCCGCCGCCGCTTTGTCTCCGATGCCAGCCACGAGCTGAAAACGCCCCTGGCCTCTATCCGCCTGCTGGCCGACTCCATCCTCCAGACGGAGCGGATGGAGCCGGAGATGGTGCGGGATTTTGTGACCGACATCGGCGCCGAGGCCGACCGCCTGGCCCGGGTCACCGAACATCTTCTGGCCCTCACCCGGCTGGACAGCCTGCCCGCCGGGACCACCGGGCCGGTGGACCTGGGGGAGGTGGCCGGCCGGGCGGCGGCCATGCTTGCCCCGGTGGCCGACGCGGCGGGGGTGACCATCCAGGAGAGCCGGAAGCCGGGCTGTGTCGTCCGGGCCACCGGGGACGAGCTGTACCAGGTGGCCTATAACCTGATAGAAAACGCGGTGAAGTACAACTACCCCGGCGGCAAGGTGTTCGTGTCGGTATACCGGGACGGGGACCAGGTGCTGCTGGAGGTGGAGGACACAGGCATCGGCATTCCCGAGGAGGACCTGCCCAAGGTGTTCAACCGCTTCTACCGGGTGGACAAGGCCCGCTCCCGGGCCGCGGGAGGGACCGGACTGGGGCTGTCCATCGTCCGGGACACGGTGCGCCGCCACGGCGGCTGGGTCACCGCACGGCCCCGCCACCCGGAGGGGAGCATCTTTACCGCGGGGTTTCCCAGATACAGCCAGGAGGAGGGGGAGGAGCCGTGAAGAGAGAGAAACTTGCCGCCCTGCTGCTGGCCCTGCTGCTCCTGTCCGCCGCCGGCTGCGCCGGCGGGGGAGAGTCCCCCGGCGGGGTGGAGGGGCCGGTGCTCTGGTTTCTGGATGCCCGGCTGCGCGCTCCGGGCGGGGCGGAGGAGCTGCACGGACCGGCCCTGAAGGCGCAGCCCTATGAGGGGCAGCTGCGGGCTGAGGACATGATGTCCGCCCTGCTGGCCGGACCCACGGGAGAGGGGCTGTCCTCCCCCTTCCCCCAGGGGGTGTCCCTGCGGGGATGCCAGCTGGACGGGGAGCGGCCCGGCGTGCTGCGGGTGTCCTTATCAGAGCAATACGGCTCCCTGGCGGATGTGTCCCTGACCCTGGCCGACTACTGCATCGTGCTCACCCTGTCCCAGATAGAGGGGGTGGAGGAGGTGGAGATTCTCTCCGGCGGCCTGAGCTTCCACTACCGCAGCCATCAGCTGCTGAGCGCGGGGGAGGCGGTGCTGTACGACCCCCTGCTGGAGCACGCCACCCCTCCGGCAGAGGAAGAGCCTTGACAAATACTTTATCCCACTGTAATCTTAGACCAGCTTTTCTGGCGGGAGATAGGCGGACCCGCATCCATCTCAGAAGAAAGAAGGAAGCTCCATGAGCGATTACCGCATCAACACCAAATGCGTCCAGGGCGGCTATACCCCCGGCAACGGAGAGCCCCGGCAGGTGCCCATCATCCAGTCCACCACCTTCAAGTACGCCACCAGCGAGGATATGGGCCGGCTGTTCGATTTGGAGGCCAGCGGCTATTTCTACACCCGGCTTCAAAATCCCACCAACGACCATGTGGCCGCCAAAATCTGCGACATGGAGGGGGGGAGCGCCGCCATGCTGACCTCCTCGGGACAGGCCGCCAACTTCTACGCCATTTTCAACATCGCCAACTGCGGCGACCATGTGGTGTCCGCCTCCACCATCTACGGGGGGACCTATAACCTGTTCCATGTGACCATGCGGAAAATGGGCATCGAGTTTACCTTTGTAGAGCCTGACTGCTCCGAGGAGGAGCTGTGGGCCGCCTTCCGCCCCAACACCAAGGCGGTGTTCGGCGAGACCATCGCCAACCCGGCCCTCACGGTTCTGGACATCGAGAAGTTTGCCCGGGCCGCCCATGCCCACGGCGTGCCCCTGATTGTGGACAACACCTTTGCCACCCCGGTGAACTGCCGGCCCATTGAGTGGGGCTGCGACATCGTCACCCACTCCACCACCAAGTATATGGACGGCCACGGGGCCGCCGTGGGAGGCGCCATTGTGGACGGCGGAACGTTTGACTGGATGGCCCATGCGGACAAGTTCCCCGGCCTGACAACCCCCGACGAGAGCTACCACGGCATCACCTACGCCGAAAAATTCGGGCAGGGGGGCGCGTTTATCACCAAGTGTACCGCCCAGCTCATGCGGGATTTCGGGTCCATCCAGTCCCCCCAGAATGCCTTTTTGCTGAACTTGGGGCTGGAGAGCCTCCATGTGCGGATGCCCCGCCACTGTGAAAACGCTCTGGCGGTGGCCCGGTATCTGAAGGGGCACCCCAAGATTCGCTTTGTCACCTTCCCCGGGCTGGAGGGGGACAGGTATTATGAGCTGGCCCGGAAGTATATGCCGGGAGGCACCTGCGGCGTGGTCTCCTTCGGCTTCCAGGGCGGCCGCGCCGCGGCGGAGGCGTTTATGAAGAGCTTGAAGCTGGCCGCCATCGAGACCCATGTGGCCGACGCCCGGACCTGCTGCCTGCACCCCGCCTCCGCCACCCACCGGCAGATGAACGACCAGGAGCTGGCCGCCGCCGGAATCACGCCGGATTTGGTCCGCTTTTCCTGTGGCATTGAGGATTCCAGCGACCTGATTGCCGACATCGCCCAGGCCCTGGAGAAGGTGTGAGTGTGGGTGGAAAGGAGACGCTGAGATGAAAAACGCGGGAACTGTTTTGATGTACAATCTGTCTGGAGCGGAGTACTCCAAGCTGCGGCAGATTTTCGCCATGCTTCGCCTGCGGATGCGGGTGGTGGAGCCGGAGCGCTACCATGTGCCTCTGAAGGACCTGGCGGTGGGGCTGGGAGAGCCTGGCCCGGCGGGCGAGCCGCTGCCCGAGGCCATGCTGGTGTTTTGCGGGCTGGGGCAGGCCCTGCTCAACCAGGTGCTGGAGGTCATTCGCCTGGCCCAGCTGCCCCCCATCCCCTTAAAGGCGGTGCTGACCCAGACCAACCAGCAGTGGGATACCCGGCAGCTGCATGAGGAGCTGCTGAAAGAGCGGCAGGCCATCGCCGCCCAGAAGCAGGAGCAGGAAAATGCGCAGGGGCAGGGATAAAAAGCGTTGACAAATCCTGCCCGGACCTGTATAATAATCAAGCGGTCTGACAGACCGCACTTTGCGGCTGTGCTGGAATTGGTAGACTGGCAAGCTTGAGGTGCTTGTGTCCTATGGGCGTACGGGTTCGACTCCCGTCAGCCGCACCAAACCAACGAAATCCGAATCCGTTTCCGATTGGGGACGGGTTCGGATTTCTGGTATTCTTTGAGAGATACGAAAATCTCTACTTCCGCAACGGGGTAAAGCGCAGGCCCACTTCCAAGCCGAGAGGCCCCCGGAAGAAGAAAACGATCACATAAAGAACCAGGCGGCGGTATCGTGGTGATACCGCCGCCGCTTTTATGCCGTTGTTTTGATATTGTCCGAGTTGTTTTTCTGTTCCTGCTGCCACTTGGCAAATTCACGCTGGCCTTCCTCACTCTCGTAATACGCCAGAATGTCGGGGAGGAGACATCTGGCGATCGCCTCGATTTTGTAGTCCGGGATCTTGGTGTGATTGACCACCTTTTTCCGCCGGGCCACAGGAGGCACCTCCTTATGGAAGATTGCGG
>CASECK010000041.1 GCA_949286295.1 uncultured bacterium
GTGGCCGCCCGGGAGGCCTCTATCTACACCGGCATCACCATCGCCGAGTACTTCCGGGACATGGGCTACGCCGTGGCCGTCATCGCCGACTCCACCTCCCGCTGGGCCGAGGCCCTGCGTGAGATGTCCGGCCGGCTGGAGGAGATGCCCGGCGAGGAGGGCTACCCCGCCTATCTGTCCTCCCGTCTGGCCCAGTTCTACGAGCGGGCCGGGTCCGTGTCCTGCCTGGGGTCCGAGGAGGACCGCCGGGGCAGCCTGACCGCGGTGGGCGCGGTCTCCCCCCCGGGGGGCGACCTGTCCGAGCCCGTCTCCCAGGCCACCATGCGCATCGTCAAGGTGTTCTGGGCGCTGGACGCCTCTCTGGCCTACCGCAGGCACTTCCCGGCCATCAACTGGCTCAACTCCTACTCCCTGTACCTCGACTCCCTCAAGCCCTGGTACGACGAGAATCTGGGCAAGGACTTCCTGCTCAACCGGGAGTGGGCCATGGCCGTGCTCCAGGAGGAGGCCAGCCTCAACGAGATTGTCCAGCTGGTGGGCAAGGATTCCCTGTCCTCCAAGGACCAGATTACCCTGGAGACCGCCCGGATGATTCGGGAGGACTTTTTGCAGCAAAACTCCTTTGTGGACATCGACTCCTACTCCGAGTATGACCGGCAGGCCAGAATGCTGGCCATGATTCGGGACTATGACGGCCGCTGCCGGGCCGCCGCGGAGCGGGGCGGCGCGCTGGCGGAGCTGTTCGCCATCCCCGCCCGGGAGGGCATCGGCCGGGCCAAGTCCGTCCCAGCCGGGCGCTATCAGGAGGAGTACGCCGCCCTGTCGGAGCAGATGGAGCGGGAGATTAACGCCATCGCGGAGAAGGGAGAGGAAGCCCTGTGATTAGAGAGTATAAGACAATCCAGGAGATTTCCGGCCCGCTGATGGTGGTGGACCGGGTCAGGGACGTGACCTATGACGAGCTGGCGGAGATTGAGATGTCCGACGGCTCCGTGCGCCGCTGCAAGGTGCTGGAGGTCAACGGCGACAAGGCTGTGGTCCAGTTGTTTGAGTCCTCGGCCGGCATCAACCTCAAGCAATCCAAGATTCGCTTTTTGGGCCACCCCCTCCAGCTGGGGGTGTCTATGGATATGCTGGGCCGGGTGTTTAACGGCATGGGCCAGCCCATGGACGGCGGACCGGCCATCCTGGCCGACGAGTACCGGGACATCAACGGCCTGGCCATGAACCCCGCCGCCCGGAACTACCCCAACGAGTTTATCCAGACGGGCATCTCCTCCATCGACGGACTGAACACCCTGGTCCGGGGGCAGAAGCTGCCCATCTTCTCCGGCTCCGGCCTGCCCCACGCCGCCCTGGCCGCCCAGATTGCCCGGCAGGCCAAGGTGCTGGACGGGCCGGCGCCGTCCCATGGGGAAGATGCCGCCAGCCGCCCCACGGAAGGGGGGGCGGGGGCGTCCAACTTCGCGGTGGTCTTCGCCGCCATCGGAATCACCTTTGAGGAGTCCGAGTTCTTTGTCAGCGAGTTCAGGCGCACCGGCGCCATTGACCGCACCGTGCTGTTCACCAACCTGGCCAACGACCCCGCCGTGGAGCGTATCGCCACCCCCCGCATGGCCCTGACCGCCGCGGAGTATCTGGCTTTTGAGAAGGGGATGCACGTGCTGGTCATCCTGACGGACATCACCAACTATGCCGAGGCCCTGCGGGAGATATCCGCGGCCAAGAAGGAGGTCCCGGGCCGCCGGGGCTATCCGGGCTATCTGTACACCGATTTGGCCACCATGTACGAGCGGGCCGGCCGGCAGGTGGGCAGGGAGGGGTCTATCACCATGATTCCCATCCTGACCATGCCGGAGGACGACAAGACCCACCCCATCCCCGACCTGACCGGCTATATCACCGAGGGGCAGATTATCCTCTCCCGGGAGCTGTTCCGCCGGGGAGTCAATCCCCCGGTGGATGTGCTGCCCTCTCTGTCCCGCCTGAAGGACAAGGGCACCGGCGAGGGGAAGACCCGGGAGGACCACGCGGGCACCATGAACCAGCTCTTCGCGGCCTATGCCACCGGCAAGGAGAACAAGGAGCTGATGTCCATTCTGGGCGAGGCGGCCCTCAGCCCCACGGATTTGCTGTACGCCAAGTTCGCCGACGAGTTTGAACGGCGCTATGTGTCCCAGGGCACGGAGGAGAACCGCTCCATTGCCGAGACCCTGGACCTGGGCTGGCAGCTGCTGTCCATCCTGCCCCGCAGCGAGCTTAAGCGCATCAAGCCGGAGTATATCGACAAATACCTGCCCAAGAAGGGAGAAGGGGGGGTCTAAATGCCTTCCGCCACCATAAATCCCACCCGTATGGAGCTGACCCGGCTGAAGGGCCGGCTGCGCACCGCCCAGCGGGGCCACAAGCTGCTCAAGGACAAGCGGGACGAGCTGATGAAGCAGTTTATGGACGTGGTGCGGGAGAACCGCAGCCTCCGCCGCCGGGTGGAGGAGGGGCTGATGCGGGTCCACGGCGCCTTTACCGTGGCCGCCGCCCTCATGTCCCCTGAGATGTTGGAGCAGTCGCTGCTCTACCCCAAGCAGGCGGTGGAGCTGGAGATGAGCTTTGAGAACATCATGTCGGTCGACGTCCCCCGCTATCAGTTCCGCACCGCCAGCCGGGAGGGAGGGGAGATATACCCCTACGGCTTTGCCCAGACCAGCGGTGAGCTGGACGACGCGGTGGACGCCATGGCCCAGGTGCTCCAGGATATGCTGCGCCTGGCGGAGGTGGAGAAGACCTCCCAGCTGCTGGCCGGGGAGATTGAAAAGACCCGCCGCCGGGTCAACGCCCTGGAGTATGTGAAAATTCCAGAGATGGAGGAGAACATCCGGTACATCACCATGAAGCTGGACGAGAACGAGCGGGCCAACACCATCCGGCTGATGAAGGTGAAGGACCTCATCCTGAAGGAGGCCATTCAGGAGAAGCGGGAGCAGACCGCCCGGGCCGTGGAGGCCTTCGGCGGGGAGGGACCCGCTCCGGCGTAGTCAGAAACCATCGGCTCCCATACCTGGTATGGGAGCCGATTTGCCGGACAGGCCATCGTGCCGCCCCAGGCGGCGAAAGGAGAGAATGTGGATGGATTGGACGAGTATGGTAGAGTGGATGGGGGGCCTGCTGGCCTCCGCCCGGGAGAGCACGGGCACCGAGCTGCCTGGAGGGGCCGGGCTTGCCGGTGTGGCTGTGCTGCTGGTCAACCTGGTCAACTGCTTTTTTGGATACCGGCTATTCCGGTTTATGGTGGCGGTCACCGGCGCCATGACCGGCCTTGCGGTGGGAGCCGTGGTGGGCCTGGCGCTGGACAACCACGGGTTGGCCCTGGGGCTGATGGCGCTGCTGGCCGTGGCGCTGGCTGTGGCGGCCTTCCGGATTTATCAGATTGGGGTGTTCCTGTTCTGCGGCGCCATCCCGGCCGCGCTGGCCTATTTCCTGTGGGGAGGGCTGGTGGCCCTGATTGTCTTTGTGGTCATGGGGGTATGCGGGGTCATCTTTTCCAGGCCCTATCTCATCGCGGTCAGCGCCATCCCCTCGGGCCTGGCGGCGGGCAGCGTCGCCGTGGCCATGGCTGGGGTGGGAGGCACGGTGGCCGCCTTTGCCCTGGGGGCAGCGCTGGCGGCGCTGGGCTTTGCCGTGCAGGGGAAGAGCACAGGGAAGCGGCCGGAGGGACCGGCGGAGTGAGGAAGGCCGCGGGCGGCCGCTTGCGGCCCTTCTCCGCCTGTGCCCGCTGTTTGCCTGCCGCCGTCCCCTGGCCACTCGGCACAATGTAGCCGAAAAAAGAGACCCCGCAAGTCCCAGGAAAAGGATTTGCGGGGAAACTATTTACTCCCACTCGATGGTGGCGGGGGGTTTGCTGGTGATGTCGTAGACAATGCGGTTGACGCCGCGGACCTCGTTGACGATGCGCACGGAGATTTTGTCCAGCACCTCGTAGGGGATGCGGGCCCAGTCGGCGGTCATGAAGTCGCTGGTGGTCACCGCCCGGAGGGCCAGGGTGTAGTCGTAGGTCCGCCCGTCGCCCATGACGCCCACCGAGCGGGTGTTGGTGAGCACGGCGAAATACTGGTTCAGGGCCTTGTCCGCCCCGGCCCGGGCCAGCTCCTCCCGGAAGATGAAGTCCGCCTGGCGGAGCATATCCGCCTTCTCCTTGGTGACGTCGCCGATGATGCGGATGGCCAGGCCGGGACCGGGGAAGGGCTGGCGGGAGACCAGGTACTCGGGCAGGCCCAGCTCCCGGCCCAGCTGCCGGACCTCGTCCTTGAACAGCAGGCGCAGCGGCTCGACGATTTGCTTGAAGTCCACGTAGTCGGGCAGGCCGCCCACATTGTGGTGGCTTTTGATGACGGCGGCGCTGCCGGCCCCGGACTCGATGATGTCGGGGTAGATGGTGCCCTGGGCCAGAAAGTCCACGGCGCCCACCTGTTTGGCCTGCTCCTCGAAGACGCGGATGAACTCCTCGCCGATGAGTTTGCGCTTGCGCTCGGGCTCCTCCACGCCGGCCAGGCGGAGCAGGAAGCGGCTCTCGGCGTCCACCCGGATAAAGTTGATGTCCCAGCGGGAGAAGGCGGCCTCCACCTCGTCCCCCTCGTTCAGGCGCATCAGGCCGTGGTCCACGAACACGCAGGTGAGCTGGCGGCCCACCGCCTCGGCCAGCAGGGCGGCCACCACCGAGGAGTCCACCCCGCCGGACAGGGCCAGCAGCACCCGGCCGGAGCCGATTTGCTCCCGCACCTGGGCGATGGCGGTCTTCTTATAGTCCCCCATGGTCCAGTCGCCCCGGGCGCCGCAGACGGCGTAGAGAAAATTGCGAATCATGGCCAGACCGTGCTCTGTGTGGTTGACCTCCGGGTGGAACTGCACGCCGTAGAAGCCCCGGGCCTCGTCGGCGATGGCCACGTTGGGGCAGGAGCCGGAGCGGGCGGTCAGGGCAAAGCCCTCGGGCACCCGGGCCATATAGTCCCCGTGGCTCATCCAGGAGACGCCCTGGCCGGGCAGGCCCTGGAAGAGCTTGCAGGAGGTGTCGTACCAGGTGGGAGTCTTGCCGTACTCCCGGGCGGCGTCGTCCTGGGCGGGGGTGACCAGTCCCCCCAGGGCATGGGCCATGAGCTGGCAGCCATAGCAGATGCCCAGGATGGGCACCCCCCAGGTGAAGATGTCCCGGTCCACCTGGGGGGAGTCCTCCAGATAGACGGAGCCGGGGCCGCCGGTGAAGACGATGCCGATGGGGTTCATGGCCTTCAGCTGGGCCAGGGGGGTGGTGTGGGGCTTGACCTCGCAGTACACGCCGCACTCCCGGATGCGGCGGGCGATGAGCTGGTTATACTGTCCGCCGAAGTCCAGGACGATGACGGTTTGATGGGACATGGGGCTTCCTCCCTTTATGATGGAAATCAGATTTAACCAAAGTTTAACCTCCGCCTGCTTGCGCTCCCCGGATGGAGGGGATATGCTTGGGACAGAACACAGAAAGAGGAGGTGAGGAGAATGCTGGTGGATTTGGAAGAGCTGCTCTACGGGAGCGAGGACGCGGCCGTGAGCGAGCGGTGAGACGCGCGCGGAAACGCGGCGCGGATTTGAATGTTTGGGCAACAGGAATTATCATGGGGCGGCCCGGGGGGCCGCCCCATGTTTTGCGGGTCAGATTTTGGTGATGTCGATGGGGGTCAGGTCCTCGCTGCGGCTCTGCTGCCGGACGGTGAGCAGGGCCCGGGCGGTGTCGATGGCGGTGACGCAGCCCACCCCGTGCTCCACAGCGGAGCGGCGGATGCGGAAGCCGTCGGAGTCGTGCTTGCGGCCCCGGGTGGGGGTGTTGATAATCAAGTCCACGGTGCCGGAGGCGATGAGGTCCAGGATGTTGGGGTTGGACTTGGACACCCGGTTGACCCGCTTGCACGCGATGCCCGCGCCGGTG
>CASECK010000042.1 GCA_949286295.1 uncultured bacterium
CAACATCACTCTGGCCCCGGTGCGCACCGGGCTGATGAGCCGGGCCGAGGCCGACGAGGCCGCCACGGCTCTGCTGCGCCGGGTGGGGCTGGAGGACAAGGCGGACGCCTACCCCGCCCAGCTGTCCGGCGGCCAGAAGCAGCGCATCGCCATCGTCCGGGCCCTGGCCATGCGCCCCAAGGTGATGCTCTTTGACGAGCCCACCTCCGCCCTGGACCCGGAGATGGTGGGCGAGGTGCTGGACGTGATGAAGGAGCTGGCCGCCGAGGGCATGACCATGGTGGTGGTCACCCACGAGATGGGCTTTGCCCGGGAGGTGGGCAGCCGGGTGCTGTTCATGGACGGCGGCCACGTCCTGGAGGAGAACGAGCCCCACGCCTTCTTTGACCGCCCCCAGCACCCCCGGACTCAGCTCTTCCTGTCCAAGGTGCTCTGAGCATCCCCTGTTTGAACTTTCTCCCCTGGCCGGGGCTGTCCCGGCCAGGGGAATTTTTTGCCCTCCCGCCCCAGGACTACCCCGCCGCCGGCGCGCATATGCCTGAAACGAGGTGATGCGCGGTGTCTGTCCTGTCTCAATTGGCCGACCGGCTGTGGTGTCCCTGGCTGCTGGGCCTTTTTCTGCTCACCGGGGCGGTGTACTCTCTGGGCTCCGGCTTTTTTCAGCTGCTCCAGTGGCCTGTGTGGTGGCGCGCCACGGCGGGCTGCCTCCTCCACCGGCGGGGGCGGACGGGCGGGGGCCTGTCCTCCCTCCAGGCCCTGGCTACCGCCCTGGCCTCCACCATGGGCACCGGCTCCCTCGCCGGGGTGGCCGCCGCCCTCACCCTGGGCGGGCCGGGGGCGGTGTTCTGGATGTGGGTATCCGCCTTCTTGGGGAGGATGACCAGCTGCGGGGAGAAGCTGCTATCCGTGCGATATCAGCGCCCCGCCCCCGGCGGCGGACTCCAGGGCGGCCCCATGTTCTATATCCGGGACGGGGCCGGCCTGCCGGCTCTGGCCGCCTGTTTTGCTCTGGCCTGCGTCCCGGCCACCCTGGCCGGGGGAAATCTGGTCCAGTCCTCCTCCATCGCCAGCTGTCTGGAGGCCGCCTTCGGCCTGCCCCGGCTGCCGGTGGGGCTGGCCGCCGCCCTGCTGGCCGGCCTTGTCATGGTGGGGGGCGTGGGGCGCATCGCCCGGGTGTCCTCCGCCCTGGTCCCGGCCATGGCCCTGCTGTACCTGGGGGGCGGGGCCGCAGTGCTGGCCTGCCGGTGGGAGCGGGTGCCCCAGGCCCTCGCCCTCATTTTCTCCTGTGCCTTCTCCCCCGCCGCCGTACTGGGGGGCGGGGCGGGCTGGTCGGTGGCCGCCGCCCTGCGCCACGGGGTGGCCAGGGGGGTGTTCACCAACGAGGCCGGGCTGGGCACCTCCGCCATGGCCCACGGGGCCGCCCGGGCCGGGCACCCCGCCGTCCAGGGGATGTGGGGCATCTTCGAGGTCTTTTTGTCCACTCTGGCGGTGTGTACCGTCACCGCCCTGGTCATCCTGGTCAGCGGGGCCTGGCACCCCTGGGAGGCGGAGGCGCTGACCGGCGCCCCCCTCACCGCCGCCGCCTTCTCCTCGGTGCTGGGCGGGGCCGGGTCGGCCATCGTGTCTTTGTCCCTGCTGCTGTTCGCCTTCTCCTCCATCCTGGGGTGGAGCTACTACGGCCAGCAGTGCCTGTCTTATCTGTCCGGGGACAGCCGCCTGCTGGGCGCCTACCGGGCGGTGTTCCTGCTGTGTACGGCGCTGGGGGCGGTGTGGGAGCCAGAGGGGGTCTGGGCCCTGGTGGACCTGTGCAACGCCCTGATGGCCCTGCCCAATCTGACCGCCCTGCTGCTGCTCTCCCCCCAGGCTTTGACCTGCCTGGCCCAGTGGCGGGCGGGCAAAGGGGAGAAAAACGCAAAACCCTATTGACAACAGGAAACTTTATGCCTATCATAAGGTCAGAAAATGTGCGTGGCACAGACAGAAGGAGCAACCGTGTATGATCTTTGACAAACTTGCCGGGCTGATTGCCGAACAGTTCAACGTGGACGCCGATACGATCACAATGGAGACCTCCTTTGCCGGCGACCTCAACGCCGACTCCGTGGACATTGTGGACCTCTCCATGGCTCTGGAGGAGGAATTCGGAATCGAAGAGCTGGGCGAGGAAGAGGCCTCCTCCATCACCACGGTGGGAGACCTGGTTCGCTTCCTGCAAAGCAAAGTCGATTGATGCTGCCACCCGATTTACGTTCAGAACTCCGCCCCAGGCGGAGTTCTGGCCGTTCAGGAGGAGATTTATGAGCGCGCTGGAGGAAAAACTGGGCTACACCTTTCAGGACCCCTCCTTGCTGGAGAACGCCCTCACCCACAGCTCCCGGGCCAACGAGAGCCGGGGGGCCCTGTCCAGCAACGAGCGGCTGGAGTTCCTGGGGGATTCCATTTTAGGCATGGTGGTGGCCGACCACCTGTACCGCAACCACCCCGACCTGCCCGAGGGGGTGCTCACCCGCACCCGGGCCGCCTTGGTGTGCGAGGAGAGCCTGGTGGAGGTGGCCCGGGAGCTGAATTTAGGGGCCTATCTAAAGCTGGGCAAGGGCGAGCAGGCCGGCGGCGGCCGGGACCGCCCCTCCATCCAGGCTGACGCGGTGGAGGCCGTGCTGGCCGCCGTCTACCTGGACGGCGGCATCGGCTCGGCCCGAAAAATCGTGCAGAAGTATATCCTCAGCCGGGAGGTGGCCGGCCTGACCAAGCCCCGGGACTACAAGACCGCCCTTCAGGAGCTGGTCCAGCGGGAGAGCGGCCAGGTGCTCCAGTACCGCCTCACCGGCCAGGAGGGGCCCGACCACGATAAACGCTTTTTTATGGAGGTCACCCTCAACGGCCGTCCCGTGGGCTCCGGCTCGGGCCGCAGCAAAAAAGAGGCCGAGCAGATGGCCGCCCAGGCGGCCATCGCGGCGCTGGACGGCTGAACGCCGGCCAGCCGGCCTCTTTTGCCAGCGGAAGCTGGCGCGCGCTTGCGCGCCTAAGAGGCATCCCCGGCTTGGCCGGGGATGCCTCTCTCCGCAGGGCGGATTCACTCCGCCCGAGGACAAAACAATGGCTCCCCGGAAAAGCGCACAGATTTTAAGCTCTGTGCGCTTTTTGTTGCCTTGAGAGAGCAGACACAAAACCACAAACGGAGGTGCGGACAGATGCCCCAACATATCACAGTGACTGAGTATGATCCCCGGTGGCCCCAAAAATTTCAGGCAGAATTCCGGCTCATCCAGGGCGTCCTCGCGGACAACTGCATCGCAGGTTATCATATCGGGAGCACCGCTGTGCCGGGACTGGCGGCAAAGCCGGTCATCGACATAATGGCCGTCGTGAAAAGCCTTGTCCAGGTGGACGGCGTTGCAGAGGAGTTTTCTCAAATCGGCTATGAATATCTCGGCGAGTTTGGAATGGCGGGCAGGCGCTATCTTCGGAAGGGCGGGGAGGAGAGGACCCACCAAATCCATATCTTTCAAGCGGATGATTGGCACAATATCGGGCGGCACCTGGCTTTTCGGGATTATATGCGCACCCATGAACAAGAGCGGGCGGCGTACGCCAAACTCAAAATAGAGCTTGCACAGCGCTTCCCCTATGACATTGACGGCTATTGTGACGGGAAAGCACCTTTTGTGCGGGAGATGGAGCGGGCCGCCCTCTCCCAATTTGATGGGACATGGGAGCAGTTGTATATTGCCGCAAGAAAAGTACAGCGGGACCGGAAGCTCTCCCCGGCTATGGAGGCGGGATGCGTCTCCGCCGCGCTCCTGACCAAACAGGGCACCGTCTATGTGGGAGTCTGCATTGATACCGCCTGCTCCCTGGGTATGTGCGCGGAGCGAAACGCCATGGCCAACATGGTCACAAACGGAGAGAGCCAAATTGCAAAGCTGGTCACTGTCATGCCGGACGGAAAGGCGGGGCTGCCCTGTGGGGCCTGCCGCGAGTTTATGATGCAGTTGGGGCAAGAGGCCCCAGAGGCCGAAATCCTGTGTGACTATGCAAGCAAAAAAGTGGTGAAGTTGAAAGAATTGATTCCCGCTTGGTGGATGTAAATGACTGTTTGCGCCTCCCCAGTCAAAAACCTGCCCCCGCCCGGTATTGCCGGGCGGGGGCAGGTTTTCGTTCATAACGTCCTTCCGCTTCTCGGAGTGCGGCGGATGTTGCGCGCTCCAAACGCTGCGCCTGCCGCAGGGAGTGCTCCGGTTTCCCGTCAGTTCAAAAAGTCCTTCAGCTTCTTGCTGCGGGAGGGATGTCTCAGCTTGCGCAGGGCCTTGGCCTCAATCTGGCGGATGCGCTCCCGGGTGACGTTGAACTCCTTGCCCACCTCCTCCAGGGTGCGGGTGCGGCCGTCCTCGATGCCAAAGCGCAGCTTGAGCACCTTCTCCTCCCGGGGGGTCAGGGTGGACAGCACCTCCACCAGCTGCTCTTTGAGCAGGGTGAAGGAGGCGGCCTCCGCCGGCTCGGAGGCATCCTCGTCCGGGATGAAGTCGCCCAGGTGGCTGTCCTCCTCCTCGCCGATGGGGGTCTCCAGAGAGACCGGCTCCTGGGCAATCTTCAAAATCTCCCGCACCCGCTCCACAGGCATATTCATCTCCTCGGCGGTCTCCTCGGCGGTGGGGTCGTGGCCCAGCTCCTGGAGCAGCTGCCGGTTCACCCGGATGACCTTGTTGATGGTCTCCACCATATGCACCGGGATGCGGATGGTCCGGGCCTGGTCGGCGATGGCCCGGGTGATGGCCTGGCGAATCCACCAGGTGGCGTAGGTGGAGAACTTAAATCCCTTGGTGAAGTCGAACTTCTCCACCGCCTTAATAAGCCCCAGGTTGCCCTCCTGAATCAAATCCAAAAACTGCATCCCCCGGCCCACATACCGCTTGGCGATGGACACCACCAGGCGCAGGTTGGCCTCGGCCAGCCGCTGCCTGGCCCGCTCCCCCTTCCGGATGATGGCCTCCAGCTCCTGGCGCAGGGCGGGGTCAATCTCCTCCCCCGCCTTCTCCAGTTCCTCCATCTGCTCCTGGGCGGCGCTGCCGGCGGTCATGTCCTGGGCCAGCTCCACCTCCTCCTCCGAGGTGAGCAGATTCACCTTGCCAATCTCCTTCAGGTACATCCGCACCGGGTCGTCAGTGCCGAAGGTGTCCAGCAGGGAGTTGGGGTCCACCATCTCCTCCTCGCCCAGCTCCTCCATGTCCTCCACCGGGGGCTCCACGTCGTCGGGCAGCTCGGGGATATAGTCCTCCCCCACCGTCTCAACGCCAAGATTCTCCAAAATGTCATAAATCTTGTCCATCTGCTCGGCGCCCAGGTCCATGTCCTCCAGCACGTCCAGCAGCTCGGAGGAGGAGAGGCTGCCCTTCTTTTTCCCCTTTTCCATCAGCTCTCCCAGCTTCTCAGCCCCGGGGACCCCCTCCACCGCCTTCATAATCTCCACCTTGCCGGCCTCCATGCGGGCCTGGATGTCCTCCGGGCTGCCCTTCTTCTCCGGCATCTGGGCGGTCTCCTTGTCTGTCTTTTTGGTGCTCATAGCTTCTCCTCCACATATGCTTTCTTTTGTTGATACTTTTTCTGGGCGGCCCGGAGCAGGTCGTCCCCCCGCTCCCCGCCGCCTCTCAGCAGGGCCTCGCCCCGAATCACGGCAATGTAGTCCCCGATGGCCCGCGCCCCGTTGGCGGCGGACTCCGGCTGGGCCGCCACCTGGGCCAGGTGGTCCATCTCCTGGCTGGTAAATTCCTGGGCCAGCGCCGCCAGATGGGTGGACAGCCCCTCCCCGGCCCTGCGCCGGAGCTGGTCAAAGGCCCGGCCCAACAGCGGAGAGGAGAACTCCGCCCCGGTGATGTCCCCCATCTGTCCGGCCAGGCCCGGGTCCAAAATCAGCAGCCGAATCAGTCCCTCCTCCGCCCGGGCGGAGCGGATGTTGTCATAGCGCAGCCCCCTGGCCCTGGGCTGGAGCTGCGTGGCCGGGGCCATATCCCGGCGCTCCTGCCGCCGCTTCTCCCGGCGCAGCCGGTCCCGGAAGGCCCTGTCCACCTCTAACTTCATGGTCTGGGCGGTGACCCCCGCCGTCTGGGCGGCGTGCCCCCCGTAAATCTCCCGCTCCACCGCCGAGGGCAGGGAGGAAATCAGCTGGGCCGCCTCCTGAAGAAAGGCCACCTTCTGGGCGTCATCCGTCAAATCGAATTTTTTCTGAATCTGACCCAGGCGGTAATCCACCTGGTTCTCGCTCTGGTCCAGCAGCCGGGCGAAGGCCTCCCGGCCGTAGGCCTTGATAAACTCGTCCGGGTCCTTGGCCCCCTGCATCCGCAGCACCCGCACCTTCAGCCCCGCCTTCTCCAGCAGGGGGATGGCCCGCTGGGCGGCGGCCACCCCGGCCCCGTCGCCGTCGTAGGCGATGACGGCCTGCTTGAAGTAGCGGGCCAGCAGCTGGCCGTGCTCCTCGGTGAGGGCGGTGCCCAGCGAGGCCACCGCGCTGTCAAAGCCCGCCTGGTGCAGGGAGATGGTATCCATATACCCCTCCGTCAGGATGACCCGTCCGGCTTTGGAGGTCTTGGCGATGTTCAGGGCGAACACATTGCGGCTTTTGTTGTACACCGGGGTGTCCGGGGAGTTGAGGTATTTGGGGGTGCCGTCGTCCATCACCCGGCCGCCAAAGCCGATGACGTTGCCCCGCACGTCGATGATGGGGAAGATGACCCGGTTGCGGAAGCGGTCATAGATGCGCCCGTCCTTGTTGCTCACCGCCAGCCCCGCGTCCAGCAGGTCCCGCTTGTCATAGCCCTGCCTGGCCATCTCGGCAATCAGCCCGTCCCACCGGTCGGGGGCGAAGCCCAGCCCGAACCGGGTGAGGGTGCCCCGGCTCAGGCCCCGGCCCAGCAGGTATTCCAGCCCCCGGGCCCCCTCCGGGGCGTGGAGCCAGCTGTGGAAGGTCCGGGCAGCCGCTTTGTTAATCTCCAAAATCTTCTCCCGGCGCTCCCGCATCCCGGCGCCGCCCCCCGCCGTCTCGGGCACGGCCATCCCGGCCCGCTTGGCCAGGACGGCCACCGCGTCCCGGAAGGGCAGGTTCTCCAGCTCCATCACATAGTTGATGACCCCGCCCCCCTTGCCGCAGCCGAAGCACTTGTACATCTGCCGGTCGGGCACCACGTGGAAGGAGGGGGTCTTTTCGCTGTGAAAGGGGCAGCAGCCCCAGTAGCTGTTCCCCTTTTTGGTCAGTCTCACTGTCTCGGACACCAGGTCCACAATGTCCGTGCGGGCGATCAGCTCGTCCAAAAACCGCTCCGGCAGGGGCACGGCTACTCCCTCCTCTCTCCGGGGGCGCGCCCCCGTCCATCTTTTTTTCCCAGCTTTTTGCCGCCCGGCCCTATTTCAGCGTCCAGCCTTTGGGGATGAACAGCTGCTTATAGGTCTCCACCGCAAAGGGGTCGGTCATGCCGGAGATATAGTCGCACACCGCCCGCTCCACGCCCTCCTCCTCCCGAATGTTCTGGAAGTCGGCGGGCAACTGGTCCGGCTGGCTCCGGTAGTGCTCAAACAGCCGCCGGAGCATCTCCTGGGCCTTGCCCTCCTCCCCCTTGGCCAGGGGGTTGGTGTAGACGCTCTCAAACATAAAGTCCTTCAGGGCCAGCATGGCCTCCTCCACCGGGGGAGTCTGGCAGATACGCTCCTGGCCACGGCTGGCGGCCACGGCGTCCTTGACCAGGGTGTCGATTCGCTCCCCGTGGGTGAACCCCAGCACCCGGGAGACCTCCAGGGGGATGTCCATGGGGTAGATGATGCCGCCCCGCAGGGCGTCCTCGATATCGTGGTTGATATAGGCGATGTGGTCGGCCAGCCGGACCACCTGCCCCTCCAGGGTGGCGGCCGGCTCGCCCCTGGTGTGGCACACGATTCCGTTGCGCACCTCCCAGGTCAGGTTCAGGCCCTCCCCGTTTTTCTCCAGCCGGTCCACCACCCGCAGGGACTGGCGGAAGTGGGCAAAGCCCCCGGGCATCAGCTCGTTGAGCGCCCGCTCACCGGCGTGGCCGAAGGGGGTGTGCCCCAGGTCGTGGCCCAGGGCGACGGCCTCGGTCAGGTCCTCGTTGAGGGACAGGGCCCGGGCAATGGTCCGGGCGATGCGGCTGACCTCCAGGGTGTGGGTCATCCGGGTGCGGTAGTGGTCCCCCTCGGGCTGGAGGAACACCTGGGTCTTATGCTTCAGCCGCCGGAACGCCTTGGAGTAGACGATTCGGTCGGTGTCCCGCTGGAAGGGGGTGCGCACATCGCACTCCTCCTCCGGCCTGACCCGCCCCCGGCTGCGGGCGGAGGGGCAGGCCAGGGGGGAGAGCGCGGCCTCCTCCCGCTGTTGGAGCTGTTGGCGCAGGGTCATGTCGAATCGCCTCCCGGGCACAGAATCTCAACTTATACTCTCTTATACGAAATTTCCCGCCGGATTCCTCTTTTTCCGAAAAACTTTTTTATCCCGCCCGGTCCCGTGCGCGCCGCCGGAGTTCAGACGGAGCGGGGGCCAGGCCGCCCCCGGCGCCCTATGGCCGGCACTGTCCGCAGGGCTCATAGCCCCGCTCCAGCAGCTGCTGCCGGCTCTCCCGCGTCTGCTCGCGGTTCTGGGGCTTGATGGAGGCCGCCCCGGCGCAGTCGGGGAGGTGGAACTTTTTGGAGTTTTTATTCAGGATATAGGTGACCTCCCCCTCCTCCGGCCCGGACGCCTCCCCGGCCGGCAAGTCCCCCTCCAGATGGCTGTCCCCGGTGGCGTAGTCGATGACCACCCCGGGCTGGACGTTGTAGGCGTAGACATTGAAGCACACGCCGGCCCCCTCGTCCTCCACCGACCAGCCCTCCAGCTGCACCCCCCGGGCCAGCAGCTCCTCTCCCTCAAAGATGGGGGTGGCCCGGTAGAGCACGTGGTTGCCCGTGCGCTGGACGTACTCGGCCACCAGGTTCTCAAAGGGGAGCATCCCCTCCACGTTGAGATAGCGGGTGCCGGTAATCAGGTTCTCCTCGTTGGCGTTCTCACCGGTGAGCTGAAAGCCGATGAGGTGGCAGCGGTTGTAGAGGTACTTGCCGTCCACGCAGTCGTATTTCACCAGGTGCCAGCCGGTGGGCTTCACCTGGCCGATGGAGCCCCGCTCCCCGGTGGGCATGGTCTCCCACCCCACCCGGGCCACCGCCTGGACGCACCGCCCCTGCCAGTCCAGCGGGGCGTAGTACTCCCCTTGAATATCCTGCCTGTCCTGCTGGGTAAAGCCGGGGACATTCCCCTCCACCTCCACATAGGGCTGGCCGGACCACTGGGGCACCTGGTCCAGGGGGATGTGGGGCGCGCTGTCCCGGCACCCGGCCAGGGCCAGCAGAAGCAGCAGGAGCAGCAATCCCCGGTTTAGTCTTTTCACTCCGCCCGCCCCCGTTCTTGCCTTCGCGTTCATCTTTTTCTCCCTGTTCCGGCGCCCACCACGATATAGACCAGGCACGCCGCGGCCAGCAGGTAGGGGTAGAACAGGTTGGGGATAATCTCAAAGGCGGACACCGTCCCGCCCAGGTCCAGGGCGGCGGAGACGGCGATGAGCATCTGGGCCCCGTAGGGCAGGATGCCCTGGAAGATGCAGGAGAAGGTGTCCAGCAGCGAGGCGGACTCCTTGGGGCTGATGCCATACTCCTGGCTGATCTCCCGGGCGATGGGACCGGCCATCACAATGGCCACGGTGTTGTTGGCCGTGGCAATATCCATGGCCCCCACCAGCAGCCCCACGCCCAACCGGCCGCCCACTCTCCCCCGGAACACCCGGCGAATGAAGGCCAGCAGGGCCTCAAAGCCGCCGTACTCCCGAATCAGGGCGCACATGGCGGACACCAGGACGGTGACCATCACCGTCTCAAACATCCCCGAGGCGCCGGACCCCATACCGGCCAGCATGGTCATAAAGTCCATGGCGCCGGTGGCCAGGGTGATGGCCGCCCCGGAGAGGATTCCCACCAGCAGCACCGCGAACACGTGAAAGCCCATCAGTCCCCCCGCCAGCACCAGCACATAGGGCAGCAGCAAAACCAGGTTGAAGTCCGGAATCGCAATCTGCTCCACCCCCGCCTGGACGGACACGGCCAGGATGACCGCCACCGTGGCCAGGGCGGCTGGGATGGCAAGCTTCACATTGGCCCGGAACTTGTCCCGCATCCCGCAGCCCTGGGTGGAACAGGCGGCGATGGTGGTGTCCGAGATAAAGGACAGGTTGTCCCCGAACATGGCGCCCCCCATCACCGAGCCGATGCACAGGGGCAGGGAGAAGCCGGACACCCCGGCCACCGCCACGGCGATGGGGGTGATAAGGGTGATGGTGCCGGTGGAGGTGCCCATGGCGGTGGACACAAAGCAGGAGGCCACGAACAACACCGCCACCGAGGCCCAGGCGGGGGTGATGGACAGCAGGAAATAGGCCACCGCCTCGGCGCTGTCCCGGCCGGTGACCCCCACGAACACCCCCGCCGCCAGGAAGATGAGAATCATGGTCATGATGTTCTTGTCGCCCACGCCCTGCCCCATGACGGCCAGCTTCTCCTCCAGGCTCAGCGCCCGGTTTTGCAGGCAGGCCGCCAGCAGCGCCGCCAGAAACACCACCACGATGGGGACCTGATAAAAGCCCATCTCCACCCCTAAGCCGTACTCAAACACAAAGCCCATCCCCAGATAGAGCACCAAAAAAATGCCGATGGGCAGCAGCGCCATCGGGTTGCTCTGTCTGTGTTTTGTTTTGCCGTCCATCTCAACCGCTCCTCTTTTTCCGCCGCCGCGGCGCAGGGTTTTTCTGTTTTCTTCCCATTTTAGAGGAAATTCCGCCCCCTGTCAATGGCCGGCAACCTCCCGCCCGGCGGGGCATAGAATGGCGTGCCCCCCTCTCAGGGGGCGCAGAAAGCAAGGAGGCTGTTATGAAACTTGAACTGAAGCAGCAGTTTCTCACCAAAAACGACTGCTACCGGGAGGGCCTCCCCCTGAATCCCAAGGGCGTCATGGTCCACTCCACCGGGGTGGCCCAGCCCAACCCCCAGGTGTTCATCCGCAGCTGGAACCGCCCCGGCGTGTCCAAGTGCGTCCACGCCTTTGTCTCCCGGGAGGGGGCCGTTCAGACCCTGCCCTGGACGGTGCGGGGCTGGCACGCGGGGACGGGGACCAGCGGCCGCAGTGCCAACGACACCCACATCGCCTTCGAGTGCTGCGAGCCCGCCGGCCACACCTATCAGGGGGGCGAGATGGTGGACTACGACGCGCAGGCCAACCAGGCCTATTTTGACAGCCTGTACCGCCACGCCGTCCAGCTGACCGCCATGCTGTGCCGGGACTTCTCCCTGGACCCTCTGAAGCCCGGCGTGGTCATCTGCCACGCCGAGGGCTATGACCTGGGGGTGGCCAGCCGCCACGGCGACGTGCTCCACTGGTGGCCCAAACACGGGGTGAGCATGGACCAGTTCCGCCGGGACGTGGCCGCCGTAATGCTGGGGGGCAGTCTGGAGGAAGAGGAGGACGACGGGATGACCCAGCAGCGCTTTGACGAGATGATGGACGCCTACCT
>CASECK010000043.1 GCA_949286295.1 uncultured bacterium
AACATGAAATTCATGATGAACGGGGCCCTCACCATCGGCACCCTGGACGGCGCCAATGTGGAGATGCACCAGCAGCTGGGGGAGGAGAACATCTTCCTCTTCGGCCTGACCGCCGACCAGGTCAATCAGCTCAAGCGCAACGGCTATCACTCCCTGGACTACTACCAGCACAACCCGGCCCTGAAGCGGGTGCTGGACCAGGTCGCCGCCGGCTTCCAGGACGGCGTGGCCTACAACAGCCTGACCAACCGGCTGCTGTTCGGCGCCGGCGGGGCCATGGCCGACGAGTATATGCTGCTGGCCGACTTTGACAGCTACTGCCAGGCCCACCGCCGCTCCCTGGAGGCCTACGCCGATCGCAAGCGCTGGAACCAGATGTCCCTGGTCAACATCGCCCGCTCCGGCATCTTCGCCGCCGACCGCTCCATCCGGGAGTACGCGCAGGCCATCTGGCACGTCCCCACCCGCATCCACTAAAGCAGGCAAAAGACCACCGGCCGGGAGGCCGGTGGTCTTTTTGCGAAACGCAGCTCATCGCCGCCCCCTCCCCTCGCCGGGGCGGGCGGTCCCCCTTGTCAGCGATAGGAATCCGCCAGCGCCTGGAACCGGGGCAGGGCCCGGCGGATGCGCTCGGTGGGCACGCAGTAGGAGATGCGCACATGGCCGGGGGCCCCGAAACCGGAGCCCGGCACGATGAGCAGGTCGTGCTCCTTGGCCCGCTGGCTGAAGGCCCCGTCGTCCGGCTCTAAGCTCCGGGGGAAGAGATAGAACGCCCCGTTGGGTTCCACCACGTGGTACCCCATCTCCCGCAGGGCGCGGACCAGCAGCTTCGCGTTTTCCTCATACACCCCGATGTCCGCCGTCATATCGCAGCACAGGGAGGTGACCTGCTGGAAGAGGCTGGGGGCGTTCACATACCCCAGGCTGCGGCCAGCCCCGGCCACGGCGGCATAGACGTCGCCGCTGCCAGTGACGCCGGCGGGCACCAGCACATAGCCCAGCCGCTCGCCGGGCAGGGAGAGGGATTTGGAGAAGGAGTAGCACACGATGGTGTCCCGGTAGAGGTGGGGAATCCACTCCACCTTCACCCCGCCGTAGACAATCTCCCGGTAGGGCTCGTCCGAAACCAGATAGATGGGATGCCCATACTCCCGGCTCTTCCGGGTGAGCACTTCCGCCAGCCGCTCCAGCGTCTGCCGGGAGTAGACCACGCCGGAGGGGTTGTTGGGGCTGTTGACCACCACGCCCTTGGTGTGCGGGGTGACGGCCCGCTCGAAAGCGTCAAAGTCAATCTGGAACGACTCAATCTCCGGGGGAATCATCACCATCTTGGCCCCCGCCCCCTCGATGAACACCTTGTACTCCGGGAAATAGGGGGCAAAAACGATAAACTCATCCCCGGGGCAGGTCAGGCCGTTGAACACGCAGCACAAAGAGGCGGCGGCGCCCACCGTGAGGTAGAGCTCATTGGCGGTATAGCTGGCGCCAAACCGGCGGTTGAGGGAGTCGGCAAACCGCTGTCTGGCCCCGGCGTCCCCCTGGGCGCTGGTGTAGCAGTGAATCTGCTCCGGCTGCTCCCGGAGCAGGCGGATGGCCTGCTCGTTGACCGCGGCGGGGGCGGGCACGCTGGGATTGCCGATGGAGAAATCAAAGACGTTTTCCGCCCCCACCTGGGCGGCCCGGAGCTTGCCGTACTCAAACAGCTCGCGGATGACAGACCGGGCGTTGCCCAGCCCCTTCATGCGTTCAGAAACCATAGTCGCGATGACCTCCTGTCTGCGCCCGCCGCTGGGCGGGGCTTTTTCGTTATTATAGCATAACAGTTTATTCCAGTAAAGTCAAAATCGCCCTCAAATTTGGCGCGCGCTCCCCTGTCTCACCCCCCCGGCGGCCGGTCCATGAATTGCACAAACCGCCAATTTAACTCGATAAAGAGTTTGTGGGAAAGGTTACTTTACAAACCGGACGGCAGCGTCTATAATCATAGAAAATATCCGTGCTCCGTTTCGGGGAAGGGGGTGGCGAGAGGTGCAGATTGTAACGGGCAAGCCCATTATGGAACAAATCGTGGCCGGCCGCCTGTGCTTCTACCGCCGCCCCGCCCCCAGCCCTCAGATGTACGCCCAGGGCAGCTGGCGGCAAGAGCTGGGCCGCTTCCACCAGGCCCGTCAGGCCGCCATTGCCCAGCTGCGGGGCCTGTACGCCCGGGCGCTGGAACAGGTGGGGGAGGAGGTGGCCTCCATCTTCTCCACCCACTGCCTGCTGCTGGAGGACCGGGATTACATCGAGGCCGTCCGCGCCCTTCTCGAGGGGCGGAGCATTACCGCCGAGTACGCCGTGCAGATGGCGGAGGTCAGCTTTTCCGCCGCCTTCGCCGCCATGGAGAGCCCCTATATGCGGGCCCGGGCGGCGGACATCCGGGACATCTCCCAGCGGGTGCTCCGGACCCTGATGGGCGGCCGGCAGGAGCTGCCCATGACCCAGCCGGCCATTCTGGTGGCCGACGAGTACCTGCCCAGCGAGGTCATGGACTTCGACCGGCGGCGGCTATTGGGCCTTATCACCCGGCGGGGCAGCCTGGACAGCCACACCGCCATGCTGGTCCGTGCCTACCGCATCCCCGCCATGGTAGAGGTCTCCCTCGCCGCCAGGTGGGAGGGGCATCTGGCCCTGATGGACGGCTACACTGGAAAAATCTATCTGGACCCGGAGCAGCGCCAGCAGGACATCCTGCGGGAGCTGTACCAGGCCAACGGCCGGCCCCGGGAGCTGGCAGCCCTGTAAGTACTAACTGCGCGCCGGGGAGGCGGAGATTGCTCCGCCTCCCCGGCGCGCTGCTCTCACCGCACGGTGACCGGGCAGACCGGATGATAGGTGTGAAGCTGCTCCCGCCCCTCCAAAATGCGCAGCGCGCCCTGGGCCAGGGCCTCCATCTCATTCTCCCCGGGGATGACCACCACCCGGCACAGGTTGTGGAGGTAATCGATGACCATCCCAGTAAGCTTCTTGGAGTGGGCCAGCCCCCCGGTGAGAATCACCGCGTCAATCAGCTCGGTGAAGCAGCCCAGCATGACCCCCACCCCCTTGGCAATCTGGAGGGCCTGGGCCTGATACACCAGGGCGGCCCACTCATCCCCGGCGGCGATGCGCCGCTCCACCTCCCGGCAGTCGTGGGTGCCCAGCAGGGCGGACATCCCGCCCTCGCCCCGAAGCTTTTTCAGCATCTGCGCCTTGGTGTACTTCCCCGAGTAGCACATATCCACCACATAGAGCATATTCAGGCTGCCCGCCCGGTCCGGGGAGAAGGGTCCGGCGTCGTCGGACACCGAGTCGATGATGCGGCCCCTCCGGTGGGCGGAGATGGAGATTCCGCCCCCCAGGTGGGCGATGACCAGGTTCATCTCCTCATAGGCCCGGCCCATGGCCTGGGCGTACTTGTGGCCGGTGGCCCGGGCGTTGAGCACATGGCAGAAGCTGGTGCGGGTGACCTCCCGAAAGCCGGTGACCCGGGCCTCGGGCAGCATCTCGTCGCTGGTCACCGCGTCATAGATATAGGCGGGAATACCAAGGGGGGCGGCAAAGGCCCGGGCCATAAGCCCGCCCAGATTGGACGCGTGGTCAAACACCGTGTGGTGCAGCAGGCAGTCAGCCAGTCCGTCGTCCACCAGGTACCCCCCGGAGACGATGTTTGGAATGATTCCCCCCCGGCCCACCACGGCGGACAGCCTGCCCAGGTCAAAGCCCTGCTGGGCCAGCCACCCCCGGACCAGGGCCACCCGGTAGTCCAGCTGGCCGCTGAGCTGGGGAAAGGGGGCCAGGTCCCGGTTGTCATGGACAAAGCTGCGCTCCATCAGGGGATGCGCGTCCTCGAATACCGCCGCCTTCGTGCTGGTGGAGCCCGGGTTCAGGACCAAAATCATATGGGACATCACAGACCTCCTCTCCTCTGTCAGGGCCTTGGCCCGCGGCTTTGCGCCCCCATGGCCGCGCAGATTAGGATGGACCAGTATTTCTCCTGGGGCGCGGCGCCTCTGGAGTTGACGGTGATGGGCACCCGGGCCCCCAGCACCACCCCGGCCATCTCCCCGCCGGCAAGGCCGTACAGGGCCTTGCCCAGCAGGTTGCCCGCGGCGATGGAGGGGCACAGCAGAATGTCCGCCTGACCGGCCACCGGACTTTGATACCCCTTGATTCGGGCGGCCTGGCAGTCGGTGGCCAGGTCCAGCGAGATGGGCCCCTCCACCACGCACTGGGCCAGTTCTCCCCGCGCCCAGGCCTCCTTCAGCGCGGCGGCGTCCAGGGTCTCCGGCATGGCCGGATTCACCGTCTCCGCCGCGCACAGCACCGCCGCCATGGGCCGCTCATACCCCAAAAAGTGGCAGAGCGCCACGGCGTTGTTCAGAATTTGTCTCTTCTGCTCCAAGTCAGGGGCCACCACCATCCCCCCGTCGGTGAGGAACAGCAGCTTGTGGTAGGCCGGCACATCCAAGACCGCCACATGGGACATGAGCGTCCCCGTCCCGATGCCCCTGCGGCGGTCCACCACCTCTTTCAGCAGCGTGCCGGTGGGCACCATGCCCTTAATCAGCATCTCTCCCCGGCCCTCCCGAATCAGCTCCACCGCCCGGGCGGCGCAGGCCTGGTCCGTGTCCGCCTCCGCCACCTGCTCCAGGGACAGCTCCTCCCCCAGCTCCCGGGCGATGGCCGCTATCTCCTCTCCTTTTCCCACCAGGACCGGCCAAATCAGTCCGTCCCGCCGGGCGGCAAACACCGCCTGAAGGGTGTGCCTGTCGTGCGCGGCCGCCACCACCGCCCGCCTGGGCGGCTGGCGGCGCAGGGTCTCCCTAAGGGCCTGAAACCCGGAGATGACCATACCTTCTCCTCCCATCTCTTCCATATCCTTCCGCCCCTCCCGGGGCGCGGTTCCCAGTGCTGTCATTGTACCACCATCCGGCCCAAAAGTATAGCCGGGAATCCCCCTCCTGCTGCCCTGGGACCGGAAATGGCTGTTTCCCTCTTGACGGGACGGCCCGGAATGGGTATAATAGCACTCGCATCATCCGCTGGTGTGGCTCAGGGGTAGAGCAGCTCACTCGTAATGAGCAGGCCGTGGGTTCGATTCCCACCACCAGCTCCACGCCGGAGCAAGCTTTTCTTGTTTGCTCCGATTTTTTATACCATTCACCGCGCGCCCACGCCGCCTCGCCTTCTCTCCAGACCGGACCCGCCGGGCCGGACTCTGGTCTCGCCCGGCCTGGGAAATACCGGTTTTCACCGTCTCTTTCAGCGCAAATCAGACACGCTCAGGCGTGTCTTACATTTTGCTCCCGCTCCCATTAAACTTTTCTTAAATTTCCCCTGTTTTCCTGTTTTTGCTTGCAAAGAAAAGCGCCTTCTGATACAATAATAACTTGAACAGATATGCTGAGGCTCCTCGGCAGACTCTACGGGCCGGGGCCGGCCCGCGGCAAGGAGAATGAAATCGCATGGATAAGAAACAGAGAGAAGCCCGCCGGCACCAGGAGGACGTCGCCCTGAGCCGCGCCCTGCTCTGGGTGGCGGCGGCCGTGGTCCTGGAGGGCCTGCTGGTGCTTGTCAACCGCTTCTATATCAACTATAATGTGCACGCTGTGGACGTGGCCATCATCTTTGACCGGGTCCTGCGGACGCTGCGGGTGGCCTGCCCCGTCCTTGCGGCCGCCGCGCTGGCCTGGTCCGCTCTGGCCTTCCGCCGCGCTCAAAAGGCCACCCTCCCCCTGCTGGCCGCCGCCGGCGCCGGCGCTCTGGCTGTGTGTTCCCATGTGGCCGTGAAATTTAAGGACGTGGGCGTGTCCATGCTGTTCTGGCTGGTCATCGCCTGGGCCGTGCTGGCCATGGTCTATTATATCTACCAGAAGGAATTTTTTTTGGCCGCCTGCGCCACCGGAATGTCGGTGCTGGGGCTGTGGTTCGTCCGGTATGGCGGCCTGAGCATCGAGTCCGGCCTTCTCCTGGCGGCCATTGTGGGGGTGCTGGCCGTCGTCCTGCTGCTGAAGAAGCATGACGGCGTCCTGCCGGTCCAGCCCCCTGTTTCGTTCCTCCCCCGCGACTGCGGCTATCCCGTGGTGCTGGTCAGCTGCCTGGCCAGCGCGGCCGCCCTGGCCGCGGCGCTGGCCCTGGGCGCCGTGGCCGCCTACTACCTGATTTTCGTGATGCTGGCCTGGATTTTCGCCCTGTTTGTGT
>CASECK010000044.1 GCA_949286295.1 uncultured bacterium
TTGGTCCCCTGCCAGTAGCAGGTGGTGGCGGCGGAGGTGATGGTGATGCCCCGCTCCTGCTCCTGGGCCATCCAGTCCATGGTGGCGGTGCCCTCGTGGGTCTCGCCAATCTTGTAGTTGACGCCGGTGTAGTACAGAATACGCTCGGTGGTCGTCGTCTTGCCCGCGTCGATGTGGGCCATGATGCCGATGTTCCGGGTATTCTCCAGAGAAACTTTTCTTGGCATACTTCGTCTCCTTTTGGATTACCAGCGGTAGTGGGCGAAGGCCTTGTTGGACTCGGCCATCTTGTGCGTGTCCTCACGCTTCTTGACGGCGGAGCCGGTGTTGTTGGCGGCGTCCATAATCTCGCCGGCCAGGCGCTCCTTCATCGTCTTTTCGCCGCGGTTGCGGGCGTAAGTGGTCAGCCAGCGCAGACCCAGGGTCTGACGGCGCTCGGGGCGGACCTCGATGGGCACCTGGTAAGTGGCGCCGCCCACCCGGCGGGCCTTGACCTCCAGGGAGGGCATGATGTTCTCAAGAGCCTGGGTATAGACCTCCATGGGGTCCTTCTCAGTCTTCTCCTTGATGATGTCAAAGGCGCCGTAGACGACCTTTTGCGCCACGCCCTTCTTGCCATCCAGCATGATGCTGTTGGTGAGCTTGGTAACCAGGACGGAGTTGTAAAGCGGATCAGGCAGAACCTCCCGCTTGGGTACATTTCCTCTTCTGGGCACTTTGCTTCCCTCCTTCTTATCAAATAGAAATCATAGGTACTCATCACGCCGCTGCGTGATGTGGAATGCCTGTCCGAGGTCTTCCTATTTTTTATAGGTAAACGCTCGGCAAGGCGCGTTTGCCTTGCGCGAAACGCACAATGCAACTGAACAGGTCAGGGACAGGCCCTGACGGACTGGACCGGCGGGGCGCCGGTCCGCGCGAAGCAATCTTTCCCTGAAAAATTACTTCTTGCCGGCCTTGGGCCGCTTGGCGCCGTACTTGGAGCGGGCCTGCATCCGGCCGTTGACGCCCTGGGCGTCCAGCGTGCCGCGGATGATGTGGTAACGCACACCGGGAAGGTCCTTCACACGGCCGCCGCGAATCATGACCACAGAGTGCTCCTGCAGGTTGTGGCCCACACCGGGGATGTAGGCGGTGACCTCCATGCCGTTGGTCAGCTTCACACGGGCAATCTTCCGCAGAGCCGAGTTGGGCTTCTTGGGGGTGGAGGTACGGACCGCGGTGCAGACACCTCTCTTCTGGGGAGAGGGCAGGTCGGTGCTCTTGTTCTTCAGGGTGTTCAGGCCGCGCTGCAGCGCGGGGGAGGTGGACTTGTCAGCCACCTGGGCGCGGCCCTTGCGTACCAGCTGGTTAAAAGTAGGCATTGATGTTCCTCCTTTCTCAAGTTTCGCCCCTGTGGGGCGTGATATATTTTAACAGTCTCCGGGCTTTTTATTCCAGAAACCGCTAAAACCGGGAAAAAACGGCGGTTTTAGTTCAGCAGCGCCGCCACCGCGCTGCCCACGGCGATGCCGCAGGCCGCGCCCAGCTGCTTCATGCTGGGCACCTGCTCCACGGGCACCCGCTGGGTGACCGCCTCCTGCACCAGGGGCTGGAGCAGCCGGGGGTCGGCGTCCACGGCCATAAACAGCCTGGCCGCCCGCCTGTCCTTCAAGGCCCGGCGGACCTGTTTGGCCCCCACCACCTTGTTGGGACCGGCCAATTCCTCTATCATTCCGGCGCCCTCCTTTCTCCTGAGTTTCAGGAGCAATCATCGGGTAAAAGGGCGCAATACCCCTATCACCGCAAGTTGAAATTATAGCACCCTTTCCCGGGGCCGTCAAGCAAAATTTTGCCGGAATCTCGCCTCTTTTCCCCGCCGGACAGGCAGTCTCTCCCCGGGGCGGAGGCGGAAGGCCGGTGTCCCCCGCCTCCGCCCCCTGTCCGCCAGAGACGGATTTTTATACAATCCGGAATATTCTTTTGAACTATTACAGAAAAATCCGTGCAACAACCGGCGATTTTCCCGCAAATAGGAGGCGAAATAGGGGCCTTTTCCCTCCGCCGCGCATAAGTCCGCCCACGGCGGACACAATAGGGGAGCAACCCATTTGCAAAGGAGGAGACACCGGCATGACCGCCCATGTGACCGGCGCCTGTATCGGCTGCGGTCTGTGTCCCAATCTCTGTCCCGCCGTGTTCACCATGACCAGCGAGGGGGTGGCCGCCGCCCGGGACGAGATTGCCCCGGAGTACGAGGCCCAGGTGAGACAGGCCGCAGAAAGCTGTCCGGTCCACGCCATCGGCGTGGACCGGACGTGAAGAAAGCCCCGGGAAGCGCCGCGCGCTTCCCGGGGCTTTTCCGTTCAAGGGCGGCCGGCTCAGAGCCCGGCCCCAGCCTCGTCCCCGGGGGCGGGTTCCAGGGTCAGCCCGCCCAGCTCAAGCTCCAGCTCCAGAGGCTCGCCGTCCTCCTCCTCGTCCCGGAGCAGGTCCAGGGGCTCCTCCTCCCGGCGGGGCCGCCGGTCCAGCAGGTTGCCCTCATCATCGATGACGTCCTCCCGGCGGTACTGGGCCAGGCCGGACCCGGCGGGGATGAGCTTGCCGATGATTACATTCTCCTTCAGGCCCTGGAGGTGGTCCACCTTGCCCTTGATGGCCGCCTCGGTGAGCACCTTGGTGGTCTCCTGGAAGGAGGCGGCGGACAGGAAGGACTCGGTGGCCAGCGAGGCCTTGGTGATGCCCATGAGCAGGCGGCTGCAGGTGGGCAGGCGCAGCGGCTGGCCCAGCTCGCTGACCTCGCCGGCGTCGATGCGCCGGCGCACCTGCTTCTCCGCGTCCCAGAACTCGATGAGGTCGATGGTGGAGCCGGACAGCAGCTCGGAGTCGCCGGCGTCCTCCACCCGGACCTTGCGCATCATCTGGCGCACGATGACCTCGATGTGCTTGTCGTTGGTGTCCACGCCCTGCTGGCGGTACACCTTCTGCACCTCCCGGATGAGGTAGTTGTGGCACTCGGACAGGCCGCGGATGCGCAGCACCTCGTGGGGGGACAGGGCCCCCTCGGTGAGCTGGTCGCCCTTGGCCACCACATCGCCCTGCTTGACCTTGATGCCGGCGGAGTAGGGCAGGGCGTAGGTCACCACCTCGCCGTC
>CASECK010000045.1 GCA_949286295.1 uncultured bacterium
GGAGAAGGTCACCGTGGCCCTGCTGCGCAACGGGCAGCAGTATAAGACGGTGGAGCTGAGCGCGGCCAACAACTGGCGGCACACCTGGAGCGGCCTGGAGGAGCGGTACAACTGGAGCGTGGAGGAGCTGGACGTGCCCGAGGGCTTTGAGGTCACGGTGGAGCGCCGCGGCGGACTGGTGATTATCACCAACGACGACCAGCCCGCTCCCGAGCAGCCCGAGCAGCCCACTGACCCCGAGCAGCCCAGTCAGCCCGAGCAGCCCAGCCAGCCGGAGGAACCGGACGAGCCTGGCGTCCCCGAGGAGCCGGATGAGCCGGGCGTCCCCGGCGAGCCGGACGTGCCCGAGGAGCCGGATACCCCCGTCACCCCGGAGCAGCCCAGCCAGCCGGACGAGCCGGGCCTGCCTCAGACCGGGCAGCCCTGGCTTCCCGTCCTCCTTCTGATGGTGGGCGGCGCCGGTCTGGTGCTGGCGGGCGTGCTCTGCAAGAAACCGTACCATGGCAAACGTGAGGCGTAAGGTCCTGATGGGAGGAGGGCTGCTGCTGATAGCGGCAGCCCTTTTCCTGACCGCCCAAAACCTCCGGGAGGCCAGACTGGCCGCCCAGGCCGCGGAACAGGCCCTGCAGCAGTTGGAGGGGGCCGCGCCGGCTCCCGAGGGGGAGCCGGACGGGGCGGCGCTGCCAGAGCCGGAGCCGCCCATCCCCGCCTATGTCCTGGACCCGGACATGGAGATGCCCACCCGGGAGGTGGACGGCAACCTGTATATCGGCGTGCTGGAGATTCCGGCCCTGGAGCTGAAGCTGCCCATCCTCAGCCAGTGGAGCGACGCCGGGCTGAATCTCGCCCCCTGCCGCTACCTGGGGTCCGCCTACCGGAAGGACCTGATTATCGCCGGGCACAACTATAAAAAGCACTTCGGCGCGCTCCACAACCTGGCCGAGGGGGACCAGGTCATCTTTACGGACATGGCGGACAACCGCTTTGCCTATACCGTGTCCCTGGTGGAGCGGCTTCCCGGCACGGCTGTCGGGGAGATGGAGGCCGGGGACTGGGACCTCACCCTGTTCACCTGCACCATGGAGGGCACGGCCCGGGTCACCGTCCGCTGCGCGCTGGAGCAGGATAGCCACAGTGGATGAGCCCGGGCGCGGTTGTTCATGAAACACCCAAACGCAGGCCTGCAAGAGGCTGCGTTTGGGTGTTTTTTATGGGCCGGTCCCGCCCCGGGGCGGGGCGCTCTTGACAGGGGCGGCCCGGAGAGGGTATTCTGGACGGGACAGAGAACACGACAGGCGGGACGGGTGACGGGATGAAGAGATTGACCATCGGGATACTGGCCCATGTGGACGCGGGCAAGACCACGCTGTCCGAGGCGCTGCTCTACCGGGGCGGGGCGCTGCGGAAGCTGGGGCGGGTGGACCACGGGGACGCCTTTCTGGACACCGACGTCCAGGAGCGGGAGCGGGGCATCACCATTTTTTCCAAGCAGGCGCAGCTGTCCTATGGGCAGGCCGCCTTCACCCTGCTGGACACGCCGGGCCACGTGGACTTCTCCGCGGAGATGGAGCGCACCCTGGGGGTGCTGGACTGCGCCGTGCTGGTCATCAGCGGCACGGACGGCGTCCAGAGCCACACCCGGACCCTGTGGCGGCTGCTGGAGAAGCACCGGCTGCCCGTCTTTTTGTTTATCAACAAGATGGACCTGGCCGGAGCCGGGCGGGAGGCGCTGCTGGCGCAGCTGCAAAGCCGGCTGGACGGCGGGTGCCTGGACTTCACCGGCGGGCTGGAGCCTGTCCGGGAGGACTTGGCCGCCTGTGACGAGGAGCTGCTGGAGCGGTATTTGGAGGGGGGCGAGGTGACCGGCGGGGACGCGGCGCAGCTGATTGCCCGGCGGGCGGTGTTCCCCTGCTACTTTGGGTCGGCCCTGCGGCTGGAGGGGGTGGACGCCCTGCTGGAGGGGCTGGCGCGCTATACCCTCCCGCCCCGGTACGGGGAGGAGTTTGCCGCTCAGGTGTTCAAGGTGGCCCGGGACGGCGGGGAGCGGCTGACCTATGTGAAGGTCACCGGCGGCGCGCTGAAGGTGCGCGCCCTGCTGGACGGCGGCAGCTGGCAGGAGAAGGTGACTCAGATTCGCCTCTACTCCGGCGCCCGCTATCAGACCCTGGACGAGGCCCCCGCCGGGACGGTGTGCGCCCTCACCGGCCTGACCCACACCCGGCCCGGGCAGGGCCTGGGGGCGCAGCCGCCCGCCGGGACGCCGGAGCTGGAGCCGCCCCTGACCTATCAGGTCCTCCCGCCCCCGGGCAGCGACGTGCACGGGGTGCTTCGCAGCCTGCGGCAGCTGGAGGAGGAGGACCCCCAGCTGCGGGTGGTGTGGGACGAGGCGCTGGGAGAGATTCACGTCCAGCTCATGGGGGAGGTGCAGCTGGAGGTGCTCACCCGCCTGATTCGGGAGCGGTTTGGCCTGGAGGTGTCCTTTGGCGCGGGGAGCATCGTCTACCGGGAGACCATTGCCGCCCCGGTGGAGGGGGTGGGCCACTTTGAGCCCCTGCGGCACTATGCCGAGGTCCATCTGCTGCTGGAGCCGGGGGAGCGGGGCAGCGGCCTGCGCTTTGCCGCCGCCTGCCCCCCGGACCAGCTGGATGGGAACTGGCAGAGGCTGATTCTCACCCACCTGGCGGAGAAGCGGCACCTGGGGGTGCTCACCGGCTCGCCCATCACCGACATGAAGCTCACCTTGGTGGCCGGCCGGGCCCACCTGAAGCACACCGAGGGGGGCGACTTCCGCCAGGCCACCTACCGGGCGGTGCGCCAGGGGCTGATGCAGGCCGAGAGCATCCTGCTGGAGCCCCACTACGACTTCCAGCTGGAGCTGCCCGCCCAGTGCGTGGGCCGGGCCATGACGGATTTGCAGGCCATGGGGGGCCGGGTGGACCCCCCGGAGCAGGCGGGGGAGGAGGCGCTGCTCTCCGGCCACGCCCCGGTGGCCGCCCTGCGGGACTACTGGCGGCAGGTTGCCGCCTATACCCGGGGGCTGGGGCGGCTGTCCTGCGCCCTGCGGGGGTACGAGCCCTGTGCGGACCAGGAGGAGGCGGTCCGGCGGATGGCCTATGACCCGGAGCGGGATGTGGACAACTCCCCGGATTCGGTGTTCTGCGAGCACGGGGCGGGGGTCACGGTCAAGTGGAATGAGGTGCGCGCCCATATGCACG
>CASECK010000046.1 GCA_949286295.1 uncultured bacterium
GGCCAGGGCCTGGGGCAGGGAGCCGGCCACGTCGGCCAGACCGCCGGTCTTGATGAAGGGGGCCACCTCAGAGGAGGCAAACAAAATTTTCATGGTCGATACCTCGTTTCAAATCAGCATAAGAGCGGGCGGGGGAGGGCAGGTCAGACGATGGAGTCCTTGGCGATGGCCAGAGGATAGGTGCTGTGCCCCATGAGGGTGCGCCCCTCGTTGACCTTGACGTTCTTGTCGGTGATGACATAGGACAAGCTGGCCCCGGCCTTGACCACCGTGCCCTGCATGAGCACGCTGTGGGACACCTTGGCCCCCTTCTCCACAATGACGCCGCGGAAGAGGATGGAGTTGTCCACCTCGCCCTCGATGTAGCAGCCGTCGGCCACCAGGCAGTTGCCGGCCACCGCGTTGGGGCCGTAGTAAGTGGAGGGGTTGGACTGGTCCTTGGTGCGGATGGGCCGGTCGGGGTTAAACAGGTCGTCCCGGACGCGCTTGTCCAGCAGGTCCATGGAGTCGCTGAAATAGCTGCTGACCGAGGGGAAGCGGGCCACATAGCCCCGGTGGACGTAGGGGATGATTTTCAGCTCGTGGAGGTTGGGCTGGAGCACGCCGCGGCTGAAGCTGTATATGTTGTGGGCCGAGCAGTGCTCCACAATGTCCAGCAGCAGCTTTTTGGACATGATGTACGCCTCCAGGGACTCCAGGCCCACGCCGGCGGCGGGATGGATGGCCAAGTCGTTGACCCGGCCGTCCTGGCTGAGGGTGACATACTCGCAGTTGCCGGGGGCGGAGCAGTACTGGGTGGCGCACACCACGGTGATGTCCGCGCCGGTGTCCAGGTGCTGCTGGAAGATGTGGGAGACGGGCAGGTTTACCGCCATATCGCCCCAGCCTAAAATCACATAGTCCTGGCGGATGTTCTGAAGGTAGGAGTACACGCCGCTCAGGGCCTCCATGCTGCCCCGGTACTCGCTGCCGCCCTTTCCCTCGTAGCCGAAGGGGGGCAGGATGCGCAGCCCGCCGTGCTTCCGGGACAGCTCCCAGGCTTTACCGGAGCCGATGTGGTCCAGAAGGGACTGGTAGCTCTCGTGGACGATGAGGCCCACGTCGTAAATGCCGGCGTTGACATAGTTGGACAGCATGAAGTCCACCAGGCGGTAGCGCCCGCCAAAGGGCAGGGAGCAGGTGTTCCGGGGGCGGGTCAGCTCGCCCAGATTGGCGTTGGAGTGGTAAGCGAACAGGATGCCGTGCAGGTCGTTCATACCTGCTCACCTCCTTTCACGTCGCCCCGGACCATGGCGCTGGGGGCGACGGTGGCATTCTCGCCGATGGTGACGCCGCCGGCCACCACGGCGATGCCCCACTTGGGGTCGTCATTGGGCGGAGAACCCACGCAGGCCCCGGCCCCGATGACCGCGTTCTCGGCGATGATGGAGTAGGACACCTTGGCGCCGGCTTTGACGGTGACGCCCGGCATGAGGATGGAGTAGAGCACCTCGGCCCCCTCCTCCACGGTGACGGAGTGGAAGAGCACGGAGTTTTCCACCGAGCCGTCCACCTGGCTGCCGCCGGTGACCAGACAGTGGGAGATTTTGGCGTTGGGGCCGGTCACGTGGGGGGGCTTGATGGGGGAGCGGGCGTAGATGGGCCAGTCGGGGGAATAGAGGTCGATGCTGCTGTGGGGGGCCAGCAGGTCCATGTTGGCGTCCCACAGGGAGTCGATAGTGCCCACATCCTTCCAGTAGCCGGAGAAGCGGTAGGTCATCAGCTTCTCGCCGGCCTGGAGCATCTTGGGGATAATATTCTTGCCAAAGTCGTTGGAGGAGTTGGGGTCGGCCTCGTCGTCAATGAGGTACTGGCGCAGTTTGGACCAGGTGAACACATAGATGCCCATGGAGGCCAGGGTGCTCTTGGGGTGGGCGGGCTTCTCTTCAAACTCGTAGACCGAGCCGTCGGGGTTGGCGTTCATGATGCCAAAGCGCTTGGCCTCCTCCAGAGTGACCTCCAGCACGGAGATGGTGCAGGCGGCCTGGGTCTTTTTGTGCTGGGCCACCATGTCGGAGTAGTCCATCTTGTAGATGTGGTCGCCGGACAGGACCACCACATACTCCGGGTCGTACAGGTCCAGAAAGCCGATGTTCTGATAGATGGCGTTGGCGGTGCCCTTGTACCAGGTGCCCTGGTCCCCCTCCCGCTGATAGGGGGGAAGGATATGCACGCCGCCGTCGGAGCGGTCCAGGTCCCAGGGCTGGCCGTTGCCCAGATAGCTGTTCAGCTCCAGCGGGCGGTACTGGGTGAGCACGCCCACGGTGTCGATGCCGGAGTTGACGCAGTTGGAAAGGGGAAAATCGATGATACGGTACTTCCCGCCGAAGGGGACGGCGGGCTTGGCCACCTGGCTGGTCAGGGCGTAGAGGCGGCTGCCCTGTCCTCCGGCCAGCAACATGGCCACAACTTCTTTTTTCATGTTCCTTCACCTCTTGTCTGTTTGAGCGGGGACGGTGTCTGCGCGCAGCCGGGGTCCTCCCCCGGGGAGTTTACTCAGGCTTTGGGGCCTTTTTGCGAGCGGGAGGCCGGCTTTTTCGAGGGGGCCTTGGCCGGCTTTTTCGCGCTGGCCCCGGCCCGCCCGGTCCCGCTGCTCCCGGCCCGGCGCACGGGGTTTTTCCGCACACAGCGGAAGATGACGGCGGACATGGGGGGCAAATCCACCGGGAAAGACTGCTGCTGGCCGTGGCAGGGGATTTTCTCGGTTTTGACGGGGGCCTTGTCCCCCCGGCCCTCGCCGCCGAAGGCGGCGTCGTCGGTGTTGAAGACCGCCGCCCAGGTCCCGCCGAAGGGGGCGCCCACCCGGTAGCCCTTCCGGTGCTCCGGGGAGAAGTTGCACAGCACAATCAGCGGCGTGCCGGACCGGTCCCAGCGCAGGAAAGCCACGGTGTTGGCCTGGTTGTCGTCGGCGCACAGCCACTGGAAGCCCTGCCAGGAGTCGTCCTGTTCCCACAGGGGGGGCTGCTCCAGGTAGAAGCCGTTCATGGCCTTGAAGAACTCCTGGGTCTGGCGGTGGGGGGCGTACTGGAGCAGGTGCCAGTCCAGGGAGTACTCATAGTGCCATTCGTTCCACTGCCCCAGCTCGGCCCCCATGAAGGTGAGCTTTTTGCCCGGGTGGGTCATCATGTAGGCGTAAAAAACCCGCACGCCGGCAAACTTCATGGGGTTGTCCCCGGGCATCTTGCCGAAGAAGGAGCCCTTCATGTGGACCACCTCGTCATGGGACAGGGGCAGAATATAGTTTTCGGAAAAGGCGTACATCAGAGAGAAGGTGATGTCCCGGTGGTTGAACTGGCGGAAGTAGGGGTCCAGCTTGATGTAGTGGCAGATGTCGTTCATCCAGCCCATGTTCCACTTGAAGTTGAAGCCCAGCCCCCCGTCGTCCACGGGCTTGGTCACCTTGGGCCAGGCGGTGGACTCCTCGGCGATCATCAGGATGTCCGGATGGGCGGCGAACAGGGCGGTATTGAGCTTTTGGAAGAACTCGATGGCCTCTAAGTTCTCGTTGCCGCCGTTGATGTTGGGCATCCACTCCCCGCCCCGGCGGCCGTAGTCCAGGTAGAGCATGGAGGACACCGCGTCCACCCGCAGCCCGTCCATGTGGTACTCCTCCAGCCAGAACATGGCCGAGGAGAACAGGAAAGAGCGCACCTCGCTGCGGCCAAAGTCAAAGACCTGGGTGCCCCAGTCGGGGTGCTCCCCCTTGCGGGGGTCGGCGTACTCGTAGGTGGGGCCGCCGTCGAAGTGATACAGGCCGAACGCGTCCCGGGGGAAGTGGGCGGGGACCCAGTCCATGATGACCCCGATGCCCGCCTGGTGGAGCTGGTCGATGAGATACTTCAGGTCATCGGGGACGCCGAAGCGGCTGGTGGCGGCGAAATAGCCGGTGCACTGGTAGCCCCAGGAGGCGTCCAGAGGGTGTTCGGTGACGGGGAGCAGCTCCACATGGGTGAACCCCATCTGCTTCACATAGGGCACCAGGTAGGAGGCGATGTCCCGGTAGGAGAGAAACTCCCCCTCGCCGGTGCGCCGCCAGGAGCCCAGGTGGCACTCGTAGATGTTCATGGGCCGGCGGTATGGGGGGTTGTGCAGGCGGTACTCCAGCCAGTCCCCGTCCCCCCACTGGTAGCCGGTGTCCAGGTCATACAGCTTGGAGGAGACGTTGGGCCGGGTGTCGGCGTGGAAGGCGAAGGGGTCGGCTTTTCCCACAAAGGAGCCGTCGGCCCTATGTATGGCGTACTGGTAGCAGTCGTAGCGATGGAGGCCGGGGACAAAGACCTCCCAGATGCCGCCCTCCAGCTTTTCCATGGGGGTGGCCTCTAAATTCCAGCCGTTGATATCGCCGATAAGCGTGACCCGGGGGGCGTTGGGCGCCCAGACCCGGAAGAGGTAGCCCTCGGTCCCGTCCTCCTGTTTGGCCGGGTGAGAGCCGAAGCATTTCCAGGCGTGGGTGGAGCGCCCCTCGGAGA
This sequence comes from uncultured bacterium, assembly GCA_949286295.1. Classification (GTDB taxonomy): domain Bacteria; phylum Bacillota; class Clostridia; order Oscillospirales; family Oscillospiraceae; genus Lawsonibacter. Next base: position 4,509 of record CASECK010000046.1, read on the forward strand.
AGGCCTCAAGTTCCAGAAAAAGGTCGGAGGGGGAGAGCTTTTCTTGGTATTTGGACATAATCGATCACCTCGGGAGGTTGATTTGGGGCGGAGTCGGCCAAAACCAACAAGGCGTGGCCGAAAATATTTTCATATATTTATATAAATTATACAACGACTGGGGGAATCCGTCAAGTAAAATGCGGGAAAAGCCGGGAGCGGGAGGAGAAAGATTTTGGGAAAAAGGCGGTGGCCGCCGGCCCGGAAGGGGCCGGCGGCGGGGCCTTCAGCGGCCCATGAGCAGGCTGCTGAGCATCCGGGAGAAGATGCCGGGCACGGACAGCCGCTGCACCGCCTGAGAGGCCTGGATGGGGATGGAGTCCCGCAGCTGGCTGCCCACGTAGACGTCCAGCTGGCCCAGGGTCTGGCCGGGGTCCACCGGGGCCTCCACGTTTTCCGCCAGGGTGAGGCGGGTGGAGATTTGACTCTCCTCCCCCCGGCGGATGAGCAGGCGGCACTCCCGCTGAAGCTGAGGCTGGACCTGAGCCTGGACGCCCAGCAGCACCTCCACCGGGGCCAGAGGGGCCTCCGGGTAGACGGGAGCGAGGGCGTAGTTGGCAAAGCCGTAGTCCAGCAGGGCCTTGGCGTCCTCGAAGCGCTGGTTGGTGGTGGGGGCCTTCATCACCACGGCGATGAGCTCCATGCCGTCCCGCTGGGCGGTGGCCGACATACAGTAGAGGGCCGCGTCGGTGGAGCCGGTCTTCAGGCCGGTGGCGCCGGGGTAAAAGCGGATGAGCCGGTTGGTGTTGGTCAGGCCGAACTCCCCGCTGCGGATGGAATCCATCCAGATGGTGGCATACTGCTGGATGGCGGGGTGGTTCAAAATCAGCTCCCGGGACATGAGGGCGATGTCATAGGCGCTGGTCACATGGCCCTGGGCGGGCAGGCCGGTACAGTTGAGAAAGGTGGTGTCCGCCATGCCAAGCTCCTGGGCGCGCTGGTTCATCCGCTCCACAAAGGCGGCCTCGCTGCCCGCCAGGTGCTCGGCCAGAGCCACGGCGCAGTCGTTGCCGGAGACCACGGTGACGCATTTGAGCATCTCGTCCACCGACATCTGCTCCCCCTGCTCCAGATAGACCTGGGAGCCGCCCATGCCGGCGGCATTGGCGGAGACGGTGACCATCTCGTCCAGACTCAGGCGGCCGGAGTCCACCGCCTCCATCACCAGCAGCAGGGTCATCACCTTGGTGACCGAGGCGGGGGCCAGCTTTTCATGGGGATTTTTTTCATAGAGAATGGTCCCCGTCTCCTTTTCCATCAGCACGGCGGAGGGGCAGGACAGGTCCAGCGCCTGCTCCCCCGCGGCCCGGGCGGGCGGGACGGCCGCCGCCAGCAGCAGGGCGGGCAGCAGCAGGGATAAAAGTCGTTTCATAGAAGCGGTTCCTCCTGAAATCCATAGCGTTCCAATGAGTGGATATGCTCATGATGTGGAGGGGCGCGGACTTCTATGCGCCGGGCGCGGGCGGTATTTTTTTCTGCGTGGACTCTCATAGTGTAATACGGCGGGAGGACGGAAAAAGGCGAACGGAGGCGGAAGGCCTGCGGCTGCGTCGAAAAAATTTTCGCCGCGAAAGGGGGGACGGGAATATGCAACTTCTGGCGGCCTCTCCCCAAGGGCGAGGAGGGATGGTGTGAGAAAAGGCGGCAGGCTCCCCGGGCGGGAGCAGATTATCCGGAGGATGTGGCGGCTGGCCAACGCCGGCGCGGGGGACGCAGTACGGCTGGCCTGTTTTCCCCCGGAGGAGTGGGGGGAGACGGACGGGCTGAATCTGGACGCGCTGACGGAGTTTAAGCGCAGCAGCAGCGGCGTGGTGGAGCTGCGGTTTGTGGACCGGGGCAGGCTGCTGGAGCGGCTGCTGGACAACGCAGACCACAGCGGGGAGGAGCAGGTGGAGCGCTTCCTGCGGGCTATGGAAGGACAGGGGGAGTAGATGGAAGGGATGACATTTTCCCCCAAGCAGCGGCGGGTGCTGACCTGGTGGCGGCCCGGTTCCCCCGACCGGGACTGCCAGGCCATCATCTGCGACGGGGCGGTGCGCAGCGGCAAGACCCTGTGCACCGGCCTTTCTTTTTTCTGCTGGGCCATGTGCTGCTTTCACCGGCAAAATTTCGCCCTGTGCGGCAGGACCATCCAAAGCGTGCGGCGGAATGTGCTCTCAGAGCTGGAGCCCCTGCTGGAGGGGATGGGCTTCCGGTGCGTCCGGCAGCTGTCCCGGAATATGATTCAGGTGCGGCTGGGAGGGAGAAAGAACGATTTTTACTTATTCGGAGGCAAGGATGAGAGCTCCGCGGCCCTGATTCAGGGGGTCACCCTGGCGGGCGCGCTGCTGGACGAGGCGGCCCTGATGCCCCGCTCCTTCGTGGAGCAGGCGGCGGCCCGGTGCTCGGTGGAGGGGAGCAGGCTGTGGTTCTCCTGTAATCCGGAGTCGCCGGAGCACTGGTTTTATCAGGAGTGGATTCAGAAGGCCGGGGAGAAAAATATTCTGCGCCTGCCCTTCACCATGGCGGACAACCCGGGGCTGTCCGCCGGGACGCGGGAGCGGTACGCGGGGATGTTCGAGGGGGTGTTTTACCGGCGGTTTGTGCTGGGGGAGTGGGTGGCGGCGGAAGGCCTGGTATATGACTTTTTTGACCGCAGCTATGTGCGCCCCGCTCCGGAGGGGGAGATGGAGCAGTGGCGCATCTCCTGCGACTACGGCACCGCCAACCCCACCTCCATGGGGCTGTGGGGCAGAAAGGACGGGGTGTGGTACCGGGTGGCGGAGTACTATTACGACGCCCGGGCCGCCCGGCGGCAGAAAACCGACGAGGAGTACGCCGACGAGCTGGAGCGGCTGGCCGGGGGACGGAACATCCAGGAGGTGGTGGCCGACCCGTCGGCGGCCAGCTTTTGTGAGACCCTGCGCCGGCGCGGCTGGCGGGTGAGAAAGGCGGACAACCGGGTGCTGTCCGGGATACGCCTCACCGCCCGGCTGCTGAGAAGCGGCAGAATCGTCATATGCGAGGGCTGCGCCAACGCGGTGCGGGAGTTTTCCCTGTACCGCTGGGAGCCGGACGGCAGGGGCGAGGACAGGGTGTGCAAGCAAAACGACCACGCCATGGACGAGATTCGGTACTTTGCCGCCACAGTGGCGGCGCGGGAGGAGCGCCCGGGCGGGATATACGCCGGGGTGGTGGAGCGGCGGAGCCGTTGAGGCGGCCGCGCGGAAAGGACGGGAGGAGAGACGAGATGAAGTGGTGGAGGCCAAACCGCCGGGAGCCCCCCGCCCCGGCGGTCCAGGTGCGGCGGGGGGAGGGGCATCCCTTTGGGGCGCTGGAGCGGTATGTGCCCCTTCAAAGCGGAGAGATGGCCCTGTACCGGGCCATCCGGGAGGCCGTGCCCATTGTGGACGCCGCCATCTGGAAGCTGATTAGGCTGTGCGGCGGCCTGACGGTGCGCTGTACGGACCAGGCGGCCCAGCGGGGGCTGGAGGAATTTTTCCGGACGGTGGACACGGGCTGGGGACAGCGGGGGGTGCAGGCCTTTTTGGACCGCTATCTGGATGATATGTTCACCTGCGGCCGCGCCCTGGGGGAGATTGTGCTGGACGGCCAGGGGCGTGACATCGCCGCCCTGCTGTGCGCCGACCCGGAGCAGGTCCAGGTGCGGCTGGGAGACAGTCCGCTGGAGTTTCGCCTGTGCCGGGCGGGCGCGGGACAAGAGGAGCTGCCCTATCAGCAGCTGCTGCTGTTCACCCCCTTCCAGCCCACGGGGGACAACCCCTGCGGGGTGTCCTTGCTGCGCTCCATGCCGTTTCTGGCCGGTATCCTGCTGAAAATTTACCAGGCCACCGGGCAGAACTGGGAGCGGGCGGGCAATCTTCGGTTCGCCGTCGTCTGCCGGCCGGGGCCGGGGGAGGAGGCCTACGCCCAGGAGCGCTGCCAGATGCTGGCCGGGGAGTGGTCGGCCGCCATGGAGGCGGGACGGTCGGGCAGCGTGCGGGACTTTGTGGCTGTGGGCGATGTGGATATCAAAGTCATCGGGGCGGACAGCCCGGTGTTGGACAGCCAGGTGCCCGTGCGGCAGATTTTGGAGCAGCTGGTGGCCAGGACGGGCATCCCGCCTTTTATGCTGGGGCTGTCCTGGTCCACCACCGAGCGGATGAGCGCCCAGCAGGCGGACATCCTCACCAGCGAGATTACCGCCATCCGCCGCAGCGTGGAGCCGGTGCTGTACCGGACGGCGGAGCTGTGGCTGCGGCTGCACGGCTATGGGGGCCGGGTGGAACTGTGCTGGGAGGACATCGACCTGCAGGACCAGGTGGAGCAGGCCCGGGCCGCGCTCTACTTGGCGCAGGCGGAGACATGGAAGGAGAGACAAGCGTGAAGATTGTCAAGGAGAGCCGGGGAGGCAGCGGCGGCGCGCCGTCCCGGGAAGAGCTGGAGCTGATTGGCCGCCTGGCGGAAAAGCGGCTGGAGCCGGAAGAGGTATATACCTTCAAGGTCCGGCTGTGCGACAACGAGATTGACCGGGACGGGGAGCGGTTTGCCCCGGAGACCCTGGAGGCGCTGGCGCCGCTGTTTGTGGGCAAGAGCGGAATCTTTGACCACCAGTGGTCGGCCAGAGGGCAGGCGGCCCGGATTTACAAGACCGGGGTGGTCCGGGAGCCGGACCGGGTGACCCGGGCCGGGGACGGGTACTGCTGGCTGAAGGGGTGGGCCTATATGGTGCGCACCGAGGGCAACCGGGACCTGATTGCCGAGATTGAGGGGGGCATCAAACGGGAGGTCAGCGTGGGCTGCGCCGTGGAGCGGGCGGTGTGCTCCATCTGCGGGGCGAATCGCAACCAGGAGGACTGCGGCCACGTGAAGGGCAGGCAGTACGGCGGGAAGCTGTGCTATACCAGCCTGGAGGGGGCCAGCGACGCCTATGAGTTCTCCTTTGTGGCGGTGCCCGCCCAGCCCAGGGCCGGGGTGATCAAAAGCGCCGGCGGCGGGGTTCGCCTGAAGGAGCTGGCGGAGAAGAATCCCCGGTGCCGGGGGGAGCTGGAGCGGCTGGAGGAGGAGGCGCAGCTGGGACGGGCTTACCGGAAGCGGATGCGGGAGGAGGTGGTGCGCCTGGCTCTGCTGGCCGACGGGGCACTGGAGCCGGAGGCGATCCGGGCCATGGCGGACAAGCTGTCCCCCGGGGAACTGGAGACCCTGGCCGGGGCCTACCGCCGGCAGGCCAGAAAGAACTACCCCATCAGGACCCAGCTGGAGTACGGCCAGCGGCGTGAGGACCCGGAGAAGGGAGACCAGGCGTTTTTGGTGTGAGCGCGGACAGTTCCCGCCCAAGGCGGGGTTGTCAAAGAAAAAAGGAGGTATGTGCATGAGCAGGATTTCTTTTGACGGCATCGGCGGGGTGGTGGTCACCTTCACCGCCGGTGAGGGCGTCAAGAACGGGCAGGTGGTCAAGATGACCGGCAGCGGTCAGGTGGGTCCCTGTCAGGCGGGGGATGGCTTTGCCGGTGTGGCGCTGGAACCCAGGGCCGGTATGGCCGCCGTCCAGGTACGGGGCTTTTGCCGGGTGGCCGGCACCGGGCTGTCCGTGGGACGGGCCCGGCTGGTTGCGGACGGCGCCGGAGGCGTGAAGCCGGCCGGGGAGACGGTGGTCCAGCCCGGTCAGGAGGGCGCGGTGACCATCCCTGCCGCCGCCGGGACGGAGGTTCTGGTGGTCAGCGTGGAGGAGGATGGCAGCGCGGTGATTTGCCTGTGAGAAGAGGAGGACAGGAAATGGCTTTTGCGTATGACAATGTGAAGCTGGACAAGGGGATGTATCAGCAGGCGGGCAAGACCTTTACACAGGTACTGGAGGGGGAGGACCCCAGCGAGCGCTACCAGGGCACCGCCCTGGAGGGGCTGGACGCCTTCCAGCGGCAGCTCAAGCGCTTTGACATCAAGGTGCGGGGAGCGGGCAGCGACGTGGTGGAGAAATTTTTCCGCACCGCCGACTCCGCCGTGCTCTTCCCCGAGTACATCGCCCGCACGGTCCGGCAGGGCATGGAGGAGGGGAACCTCCTGCCCCGCATCACCGCCGCGGTCACCCGGTTTGACGGGATGGACTACCGCTCCATCACCGCCGAGGCCGGGGGAGAGGAGAGGCGGCTGTACCGGGTGGAGGAGGGGGCGGCCATCCCGGAGACCACCATCCGGGTCCAGTCCAGCCTGGTGAAACTCCACAAGCGGGGCAGAATGCTGGTGGCCAGCTATGAAGCGGTGCGCTACCAGAAGCTGGACCTGTTCTCCGTCACCCTGCGGCAGATGGGCGCCCACATCGCCCGGCAGCAGCTGGAGGACGCGGTGGAGGTGCTCGTCAGCGGCGACGGCAACGACAACGCCGCCCCCCAGGATAAGACGGCCGCCGCCGGGCAGCTGAGCTATGACGACCTGGTGGAATTCTGGGCCAAATTTGACCCCTACGAGATGAACGCCCTGCTGGTGTCCGGCGACGTGATGGTCAAGCTGCTCAAGCTGTCTGAGTTCCAAAACCCCCTCCCCGGGCTGAACTTCCAGGGCACCGGCAAGCTGACCACCCCCCTGGGGGCGGAGCTGATGCGCACCAGCGTTCTGCCCGCCGGGACCGCCATCGGCCTGGACAGGCGGTTTGCCCTGGAACAGGTTCAGGGCGGCGAGGTGACGGTGGAGTATGACAAGCTTATCGACCGCCAGCTGGAGCGGGCGGCCATTACCACCATCAGCGGCTGTGCCAAGATTTTCCCCCCGGCCAGCCGGGTGCTGAAGGTATGATGACCCAGCAGATTTTGCAGCTGTGCCGGGCCATGGGGGCCGGGGAGGAGCAGGAGCAGCTGCTGCTCCCCCTGGCCCGGGCCGTCCAGCGGCGGCTGGAGGCCAGGCTGCGGGCGGGAGTCCGGCCCGAGGACTGCGGGGACGCCTTCCCGGTGGCCGCCGCCATGTGCGTCATGGAAACCCTGGAGCAGGCCCAGGGCGGGGCGGAGGCCACCTCCTTCACCGCCGGGAATCTGAGCATCCGGACGGAAGGGGCGGCGCGCCGGCGGGCCGGTCTGGCCGCCCGGGGAGAGGGGCTGCTGGCCCCCTGGATGGCCGGCGGCGGATTTTCCTTCCGGGGGGTGCGGGGCTGATGGAGCGGGCCTGGCGGAGTATTCTGAGCCGGTATGGCCAGCGGGCGGCCCTTCTGCAAGGGGCGCAGCAGGTCCAGGTGCGGGCCATCCTCCAGCCGGTGGCCGACCGGGAGCGGGACCAGGAGGTCCCCTCTCCCCTGGGGGAGCGCCGGCAGGAGCGGGTTTTGTACCTGGGGCCGGGGGACAGCCCCCTGGACACGGACACTGTGGTACAGTGGGGGGACAGACAGTTTCGGGTCCAGCGGGCCCATCTGGCGGGGGCGGAGGTCTGCCCCCACTGGTGGGCCATGCTGTACCCCCGGGAGGAGGAGAGCGGGTGAGCGCTGGAGTGGAGCATATCTGCCGGAGCATGGTGGAATATCTGAAGCGCCACGGGGTGGAGGCGGCCGCCGCCTGGCCCGGCACCCCCAGGCAGGAGGGGCGGGAGCCGGTGGTGGCGGTGTCCCTGCGGGGCTGCCGGGCGCACCCCTCCGGATTTCAAGATTACCTGGGGGAGCGGTATGACAAGGACAGCGGCCTGTGGCAGGAGCGCTATGGCCGCCGGGCTGAGCTCACCTTCGGGCTGGATATCTATGGCCCGGAGAAGGGGGACGGCGGGGCGGTTCAGCGGACCTTTGACGCCCTGGCCGGAGCGCTGCTGTGCGGCGGCCCGGAGGGGATGCAGGTGGAGGAGTTCTCCTGCGGGGAGACGGCCTATGACCAGAGCAGCCGCCGCCTGAAGCGGCCGGCCCAGGCGGTATGCGCCGCCTATCTCACCGCGCAGCCCCAGAGCGGCGGGCTGTTTGTGGATTTTGAATTGCGAGGTGTGGCAGAAGTATGAGCATTACGGTACATCAGCGTCCGGGGGTCTATTCCTCCTATGACGCGTCCTCCGCGGTGAGCGGACGCGGGTCGGGCAGGCTGGTGGGGCTGGCCGGTGTGAGCGCTTCGGCGCAGGCGGGCCAGGTACAGGTCATCACCAGCTATGACCGGGCGGTGGCCGCCTTCGGCGCCGGGGGAGAGGAGGGGATGGCGCAGCTGATTGGCGTGGCCCTGAGAAACGGCGCCTCCGGCGTGGCGGCGGTGGCGGTGGCCGAGGGGGATTACGAGGAGGCCTTCGCCCTGCTGGCGGGGGTGGAGGATATCGCCCTGGTCATCTGCGACAGCACGGAGCTTACGGTGCAGCAGGCCATGCGGGACAGTGTGGACGAGGCCTCCCGGCTGCGCCGGGAGCGGCTGGCGGTGGCCGCCGGAGCAAAGGGAGAGACGGTGGAGGAGCTGATTGCCCGGGCCAAGGCCCTGGACCACGAGCGGGTGGTCCTCGCAGCCCCGGGCGGGCTGGACGCCAAAGGGGAAGCCCTGTCCGGGCTGACTCTGGCCGCGGCGGTGGCGGG
>CASECK010000047.1 GCA_949286295.1 uncultured bacterium
GTTTTTTTTTCCGGTTCTGTCGCGGTGGGCTAATGTGTCAATTCTGATGTTGTCGTGGTTGCTGCCCACGCCGCTGCCGCCCACACCGCCAAAGCCCATCCGGCTGGTGGCCAGGTGGATAATGGTGTCGTTGATACACCCCCCGCCGAAGGGGACCCGCCGCAGAAACAGCTCCTGGACAGCCCTGTCCTGGGAGAACAGGTAGAGGGCCAGGGGGTGGGGGCGGCTGTTGACAAACTGGACGGCCTGCTCCAGGCTGTCGTAGGGGAGCACAGGCAGGACGGGACCGAAAATCTCCTCCTGCATCACCGGGTCCTCGGGGGAGACGTTGTCCAGAATTGTGGGCTGAATCTTCAGGCTGGCCCGGTCGCCCTGGCCGCCCCAGACCACCTTCTTGGAATCGATGAGGCCCATCACCCGGTCAAAGTGCTTCTGGTTGATCATCTTGACATAGCCGCCGTTGTCCAGCGCCTGGGCGCCGTACATGGCCGCCATCCATTGTTTGAGGTGCTCCAAAAACTCGTCTTTCACCCGCCGGTCGATGAGCAGATAGTCGGGGGCCACGCAGGTCTGGCCGCAGTTGAGCAGCTTGCCGAAGGCCAGACGCTTGGCGGCCAGGTCCAGCCGGGCGGTGGCATCCACCACGCAGGGACTCTTGCCCCCCAGTTCCAGGGTCACCGGGGTCAGGTGAGCCGCGGCCCGGGCCATGACCTCCCGCCCCACGGCGGCGCTGCCGGTGAAGAAGATATAGTCAAACCGCTGGTCCAGCAGGGCCTGATTTTCCGCCCGGCCCCCCTCTACCACGCAGACAAATTCCCGGGGGAAGCACTCCCCCAGGACGCTTCGGAGGAGGGCGGAGGTGGCGGGAGAGTAGGCGGAGGGCTTCACCACGCAGCAGTTGCCGGCGGCGATGGCCCCAATCAACGGTTCCATGGTGAGCAGAAAGGGATAGTTCCAGGGAGACATGATAAGCGCCACCCCATAGGGGACGGCGGCGGTGAAGCTCTTGGCGTGAAATTGGGACAGGGGGGTGAGAACCCGGCGGTCCCGCATCCATCCGGCCAGATGGCGTTTTACATAGCGCAGCTCGGCCAGGGTCATGCCCACCTCGCACATATAGCTCTCGGTGGGGGATTTGTTCAAATACGCCTCCAGAGCGGCGGCGATGTCCGCCTGGCGGCTGAGAATAGCTTGGCGCAGCCGGTCCAGGGCCGCGCGGCGGGCGCTTAGACTGAGGGTCGCGCCGGTCTGGAAGTGGGCGCGCTGGTCCTGGACGAGGGAGTGGATGTCCACAGGAAGGCCTCCTTTGCCATCGGGTTCCGCCATCTGGCCTCCAGCTCCCGCCGGTGTTTGGGCTGGGGCGGGGAGTGGCCGCGCTCCCACCCGGTGGGATAGGCCGTGGCGGGGCGCCGGAGGCGGCGTCAGCGGGCCTGGGCGGCCCGCTCCAAGTTTTCCGTAATGGTGCGCAAGGTGCGGTAGAAGGTCTCAATATCCTCCGGCGGGATGCTGCCGCTGACAAAGCGGTTGGTCTGCAGGATGATGTCCTGAATTTCGCCGGTGATCTCCTGCCCGGCGGGGGTGAGCGCGTAACGCTTTTTATACCGCCCGTCGTGGGGGAGGGCCTCCACATAGTTTCTCCGCTGCAATTCGGCCAATACCCGGGAAATCTGGGCCCTGTCCATCCCCTCCAAGGCGGCCAGCTGCCCCTGGGTCAGTCCGGTATGCCCCGCCTTCTCCAGGCGGCACAGGCAGGTTGTGTGGGCGGCGGAGAGGTTGTATTTTTTCATTTTCTCCGCCTTGATGCGCTGGATGGATTTGCCGGCGCTGTTAATCAGGCCGGAAAACAGTTCTAAACGGCTTTCTTTCATGGAAGCACCCCCTTGACCTGACTGATGATAGCACAAAAATGTTGAGCAGTCAATAATAATCAAAAGGGCGCCCTGCCCGCCTCCGCGGGGCGGCGAAAGCCCGCGGCCCCCGGCAGGAGCCGGGGCCGCGGGCAGTCAGAACAAGGAACCGGGTCAGGCGCGGGGGTTCTTGATAGCGGCCTGGGCGGCGGCCAGACGGGCGATGGGCACACGGAAGGGGGAGCAGGACACATAATCCAGCCCCACATTGTGGCAGAACTCCACAGAGGAGGGGTCGCCGCCGTGCTCGCCGCAGATGCCCAGGTGCAGGTCGGGGTTGGTGCTCCGGCCCAGCTTGGCGGCCATCTCCACCAGACGGCCCACACCGGTCTGGTCCAGCTTGGCGAAGGGGTCGTTTTCGTAGATTTTCCGGTCATAGTAGGCGTCCAGGAACTTGCCGGCGTCGTCCCGGGAGAAGCCGAAGGTCATCTGGGTCAGGTCGTTGGTGCCAAAGGAGAAGAAGTCGGCCTGCTTGGCGATCTCGTCGGCGGTGAGGGCGGCCCGGGGAATCTCGATCATGGTGCCCACCTTGTACTTCATGTCAGACTGGACAGAGGAGATAATCTCGTCGGCGGTCTTGACCACGACGCTCTTCACATAGGACAGCTCCTTGACCTCGCCCACCAGGGGAATCATAATCTCGGGGACAATCTTCCAGTCGGGGTGCTTGGCCTGGACGTTCAGGGCGGCCTTGATGACGGCCCGGGTCTGCATGGCGGCAATCTCCGGATAGGTGACGGCCAGACGGCAGCCGCGGTGGCCCATCATGGGGTTGAACTCGTGCAGGGAGGCGATGATGGCCTTGATGTCGGCCACGCTCTTGCCCATATCCTGGGCCAGCTTCTCGATGTCGGCCTCCTCGGTGGGGACGAACTCGTGCAGCGGGGGGTCCAGGAAGCGGATGGTCATGGGACGGCCCTCCAGAGCCTCGTACATGGCCTCGAAATCGCCCTGCTGCATGGGCTCCAGCTTGGCCAGGGCGGCCTCCCGCTGCTGGGCGGTGTCGGAGCAAATCATGCGGCGGATGGCGGGGATGCGGTCCTCGTCAAAGAACATATGCTCGGTGCGGCAAAGGCCGATGCCCTCGGCGCCGAAGCGGACGGCCTGTTTGGTGTCGTGGGGGTTGTCGGCATTGGTGCGGACCTGGAGCTTGCGGTACTTGTCGCACCAGGCCATGACCCGGCCGAACTCGCCGCCGATGGAGGCGTCCACCGTGGGGATGGCGCCGTCGTAAATCTTGCCGGTAGAGCCGTCGATGGACAGCCAGTCGCCCTCGTGGAAGAGCTTGCCGGCCAGCTCGAACTGCTTGTTCTCCTCGTCCATCTTGATGGCGCCGCAGCCGGAGACGCAGCACTTGCCCATGCCGCGGGCCACCACGGCGGCGTGAGAGGTCATGCCGCCGCGGACGGTGAGGATGCCCTGAGCGGCCTTCATGCCCTCGATGTCCTCGGGGGAGGTCTCAAGCCGGACCAGCACGACCTTCTCGCCCCGGGCGGCCCACTGCTTGGCGTCCTCGGCGGTAAAGACCACCTTGCCGCAGGCGGCGCCGGGGGAGGCGGCCAGGGCGGAGCCGATGACGGGGGCGCTCTTCAGCGCCTGGGCGTCAAACTGGGGGTGGAGCAGGGTGTCCAGGGAGCGGGGCTCAATCATGGCCACCGCCTTCTTCTCGTCAATCATGCCCTCGTCCACCAGGTCGCAGGCAATCTTCAGCGCGGCGGCGGGGGTGCGCTTGCCGTTGCGGGTCTGGAGCATATAGAGCTTGCCGTTCTCCACGGTGAACTCCATATCCTGCATATCCCGGTAGTGGTCCTCCAAAATCTTGCAGACCTTCTCAAACTGGGAGAAGGCCTCGGGGAATTTCTCGGCCATCTCGCTGATGGGCATGGGGGTGCGCACGCCGGCCACCACGTCCTCGCCCTGGGCGTTGGTCAGGAATTCGCCAAACAGCTTCTTCTCGCC
>CASECK010000048.1 GCA_949286295.1 uncultured bacterium
TGGTAAAGTCCCCCTCCCGCCCGGGCCGGATGCAGATAAGCCCGTCCGCCCCCACACCCCGGTGCCGCAGGCCAGGGTGAGTCCGCTGCCCCGCTCCCACACCCGCAGCGTCAGGCTCTCCCGGTCCGGGCAGGCGGCAAACTCGATGTTCCGGCGCTCCCCCAGGGCCGGGTGCCCCTCCAGGGCCGGACCCAGCGCCGCCAGGTCCACCGCCTCCGGGTCCGGGCAGAAGATGACCGCGTGGGGGTTGCCCACCCTGGCGGGCAGGGCGGAAAACCGCGCCTCCCCCACGTCCAGCTCCACCGGCTCCCCCACCTCCACCGGCCCCATATCCACGCTCACCGCCTCCACCTCGCCGCCCCGGACCGTCAGCTCCAGCCGCCGGGGACCGGCGTCGGTGTCGATGGTCAAACACCGCTTCCGTGTCAGCCCCTTCTCGTAGACATACCGGCCCACACAGCGGATTCCATTGCCGCACATGGCCCCCCTGGACCCGTCGGCGTTGTACATCTCCATGGTAAAGTCCCCCTCCCGCCCGGGCCGGATGCAGACAAGCCCGTCCGCCCCCACACCCAGGTGCCGGTCGGACAGCCGCCGGGCCAGCGCCGGCAGGTCCGCCGGCGCGCCCTCCAGGCAGTTCAGGTAGATATAGTCGTTGCCCAGTCCCTCCATCTTGGTAAAGCGCATAAGTCCCGCCCCTCTCTCCGGCCTTGCCGGCGCTGATGGTCCAGATTATGCGCTCTGCCGCAAAAATTTTCCCCCCTCCGGGGCCATCTGGAGGGATTTCTTCTTGCATTGCGCCTGCGGTTGGGATATTATTGTAGAATAGCCGCGGCCCGCCGCCCTTCGCCCTTTTTCTCCCCTCCGCCGGGGAGGCCGCGGCCCATTCTGTGAACAAGTAAGGGGCTGGATTTCATGAGCAATCAAATCACCGACGTCTTCGGCAACAACGTATTCAGCGTCTCCGTCATGCGGGAGCGGCTGCCCAAAAAGGTCTTTGCGGAGATGACGGACGTGATGCAGCACGGCGGCAACATCTCCATGGCCACCGCCGACATCGTGGCCAACGCCATGAAGGACTGGGCCGTGGAGAAGGGGGCCACCCACTATGCCCACTGGTTCCAGCCTCTGACCGGCATCACCGCCGAAAAGCACGACTGCTTCCTCACCGCCCCCCAGGACAGCAAGACCCTGCTCCAGTTTACCGGCAAGCAGCTTATCATGGGCGAGTCCGACGCCTCCTCCTTCCCCACCGGCGGCCTGCGGGCCACCCACTACGCCCGGGGGTACACCGCCTGGGACATGAGCTCCCCCGCCTTTGTGAAGGAGATGTCCTGCGGCACGGTGCTGTGCATCCCCACCATCTTTATCTCCTACACCGGCGAGGCGCTGGACAAAAAGACTCCTCTGCTGCGCTCCATGGAGGCCATCAACACCCAGGCTCTGCGGATTTTGCGGCTGTTTGGCAACACCCAGGCCTCTAAGGTCACCCCCTCCGTGGGGGCTGAGCAGGAGTATTTCCTGGTGGACCGGGAAAAATATCTCAAGCGCCGGGACCTGATTTACACCGGGCGCACCCTCTTCGGCGCGCCCGCCCCCAAGGGGCAGGAGATGGACGACCAGTACTTCGGCGTCATCCGCCCCCGGGTGGGCGCCTTCATGGCCGACCTCAATCAGGAGCTGTGGAAACTGGGCATCCCCGCCGCCACCCAGCACAACGAGGCGGCCCCCGCCCAGCACGAGCTGGCCCCCATCTACGCCACCTGCAACCTGGCGGTGGACCAAAATCAGCTGACCATGGAGACCATGAAGCGGGTGGCCACCCGCCACGGCCTGGTGTGCCTGCTCCACGAGAAGCCCTTCGCGGGGGTCAACGGCTCGGGCAAGCACAACAACTGGTCCATCTCCACCGACTTGGGGGAGAACCTCCTGGCCCCCGGGGACACCCCCAACGAGAATCTTCAGTTCCTGCTGGTGCTGGCCTGCATTATGAAGGCGGTGGACGAGCACGCCGACCTGCTGCGCTGCTCCGCCGCCTGCGTGGGCAACGAGCACCGCCTGGGCGCCCAGGAGGCCCCCCCGGCCATCATCTCCATCTTCCTGGGGGACCAGCTGGACGACGTGGTGGCCCAGATTGTGGCCAACTCCGATTCCATCCGCCTGCTGGCCAGCGGAACGCTGGACTCCGGCGTGTCCACTGTCCCCGTGCTGGACAAGGACGGCACCGACCGCAACCGCACCTCCCCCTTCGCCTTCACCGGCAACAAGTTCGAGTTCCGCATGGTGGGCGCCTCCGACTCCATCGCCGAGGCCAACGTGACCCTCAACGCCATCGTGGCCCAGGCCTTCTGTCAGGCCGCCGACCTTCTGGAGCAGGCGGAGGACTTCCCCGGGGCCTGTTCCCGGCTCATCCACACCTGGATGACCCAGCACCAGAGAATCATCTTCAACGACGACGGCTACTCCGAGGCCTGGGTGGCCGAGGCTGTCCGCCGGGGCCTGCCCAACCTGGTCTCCATGGTGGACGCGGTGCCCGCCCTCACCACCCCCAAGGCCGAGGCGCTGTTCACCCAGTTTGGCATCTACACCAAAACCGAGCTGCAGGCCCGGGCGGAGATTCTCTACGAGACCTATGTGAAGGCCATGCGCATCGAGGCCAACACCATGATTCACATGGCCGCCAAGCACTATATTCCCACCGCCATCGCTTACACCGCCAGGCTGGCCCAGTCGGTCTGCTCGGTGTCCGCCGCCTGTCCTCAGGCCGACCTGTCCGTCCAGCGCAAGCTGCTGCTCCAGGTCAACTCGCTGCTGGCCGACGCCTCCGCCGCCCTGGAACAGCTCAAGCCCCTGATGGACCGGGTGGACTCCATCCAGGACCTCCGGGAGATGGCCCAGGCCTACCGGGAGGCGGTGGTCCCGGCCATGGCCGCCCTGCGCTGCCCCATCGACCAGCTGGAGCTGATGGTGGACAAGGACCTGTGGCCCGTGCCCACTTACGGCGACCTGATGTT
This sequence comes from uncultured bacterium, assembly GCA_949286295.1. Lineage (GTDB taxonomy): Bacteria > Bacillota > Clostridia > Oscillospirales > Oscillospiraceae > Lawsonibacter. The sequence continues at coordinate 3,015 of CASECK010000048.1, forward strand.
CGAGGTATGACTCCCCATACAATTCCAGATAAAGGAGCTTGCGCCCCATGAAAAAGCCTTTTGTTACCCTGGAGCAGCTGAACGCCATCGTCCAGCAGTATCCAACCCCCTTCCACCTGTACGACGAGCGGGGCATCCGGGAAAACGCCCGGGCCCTGAAGGCCGCCTTCGCCTGGAACGGGGGCTACAAGGAGTACTTCGCCGTCAAGGCCACCCCCAACCCCCAGATTTTAAAGCTTCTGAAGGAGGAGGGCTGCGGGGTGGACTGCTCCTCCCTCACCGAGCTGATGATGGCCCAGCGCTGCGGCTTTTCCGGGGAGGAAATCATGTTCTCCTCCAACGACACCCCGGCGGAGGAGTTCGCCCTGGCCGCCCGGCTGGGGGCCGTCATCAACCTGGACGACATCACCCACATCGACTTTCTCCGGGACACCATCGGGTACATCCCCAAAAAGATATCCTGCCGCTATAACCCCGGCGGCACCTTCACCCTGGGGGAGAGCGAGGAGGGCTTTCAGGTCATGGACAACCCCGGCCAGGCCAAGTACGGCATGACCCGTCCCCAGATTGCCCAGGCCTTCCGGCGGCTGAAGGAGCTGGGGGCGGAAGAGTTTGGCATCCACGCCTTCCTGGCCTCCAACACCCTGTCCAACCAGTACTATCCCGCTCTGGCGGAGATTCTCTTCCGCCTGGCGGTGGAGCT
>CASECK010000049.1 GCA_949286295.1 uncultured bacterium
CCACGGCCAGCATGACCTTGACCGCCTCGTCCACCACCTCGGGGCCGATGCCGTCGCCCCGAATGAGGGCAATTTTGTAGTTCATTTCGCCACCCCCCTGGCTTTCAGGGAGTTGAGCAGCCCTCCGCTGCGGATGATGCCGTTGATAAACTCCGGGAATGGCGCGGCCTGCCAGCTCTTGCCCTGGGTGACGTCGGTGATGGCGCCGCTGGAAAAGTCCACCTCCACCTGGTCGCCGGGCTGAATCTCCTGGGCCGCCTGAGGGCACTCCACGATGGGCAGGCCGATGTTGATGGCGTTGCGGTAGAAAATCCGGGCAAAGGAGGGGGCGATGACGCACTTCACGCCGCAGGACTTGATGGCCAGGGGGGCGTGCTCCCGGCTGGAGCCACAGCCAAAATTGCCCCCGGCCACAATGATATCCCCCTCCTCCACGGTGGAGGCAAACTCCGGGTCCAGGTCCTCCATGCAGTGGGAGGCCAGCGCCGCCGGGCTGGGGTCGTTCAGGTGCCGGGCGGGGATGATGACGTCGGTGTCCACGTTGGGACCGTATTTATAGACCTTCATAGATGGGTTCCATCCTTTCCTTGCTAAACTCATATTCCGCGCCCGGGGCGGGACCAGCCCCCCTGCTGCGCGGCTTATCCTCCGGGCGGACCGCTCCCTCAACCGCGGGGGTCGGCCACGCAGCCGGCCACGGCGGAGGCGGCGGCCACGGCGGGAGAGGCCAGGATGACCTCGCTGCTCACATGGCCCATGCGGCCCACAAAGTTGCGGTTGGTGGTGGACACCGCCCGCTCCCCGGCGGCCATGACCCCCATATGTCCTCCCAGGCAGGGGCCGCAGGTGGGGGTGGAGACGGCGGCTCCGGCCCGGATAAAGGTCTCCACCAGCCCCTCCCGCATGGCCTGGAGCATGACCTCCTGGGTGGCGGGAATGACCACGCAGCGGACGTTGGGGGCCACCTTTTTGCCCGCCAGGACGGCGGCGGCCTGCCGCAGGTCCTGGATGCGCCCGTTGGTGCACGACCCGATGACCACCTGGTCGATGGGCAGGCCGGCCACCTGGCTGACCGGCTTGGTGTTCTCCGGCAGGTGGGGCATAGCCACGGTGGGCTCCAGCTTGTCCAGGTCTATGACCACCTCCCGGACATACTCCGCGTCCGGGTCGGCCTGGAAGGCCTCGCAGGGGCGGTTCACCCGGCCGTTGATATACTCCATGGTCGCCTCGTCCACAGGGAAGATGCCGTTCTTGCCGCCGGCCTCGATGGCCATATTGGCGATGGTGAAGCGGTCGTCCATGCTCAGGGCGGACACCCCCTCCCCGGTAAACTCCAGGGACTGGTAGAGGGCGCCGTCCACCCCGATTTCTCCAATCAGATGGAGAATGACGTCCTTGCCGGACACATAGGGCTGCAGCTTCCCCTTCAGGGTGACCTTGATGGCGGCGGGGACCCGGAACCAGCCCAGGCCGGTGGCCATACCGGCGGCCATGTCGGTGGAGCCCACCCCGGTGGAGAAAGCGCCCAGCGCCCCATAGGTACAGGTGTGGGAGTCCGCGCCGATGATGACCTCCCCGGGGGCGCACAGGCCCTTTTCCGGCAGCAGGGCGTGCTCGATGCCCATCTCCCCCACGTCAAAGAAGTGGGTGAGCTGGTGCTTGCGGGCAAATTCCCGGGCCTGCTTGCACAGCTCGGCGGACTTGATGTCCTTGCAGGGGGTAGAGTGGTCCAGCACGATGGCGATTTTTTCCCGGTCAAAGACCTGGGTGAAGCCCGCCTTCTCAAACTCGGTGATGGCCACCGGGGCGGTGATGTCGTTGCCCAGGACCAGGTCCAGCCTGGCCTCGATGAGCTGGCCGGCCTCCACCCGGTCCAGCCCGGCGTGTTTGGCCAAAATCTTCTGCGTCATGGTCATTCCCATAAAACATACCTCCTACGCTCTGATGTCTGAGGCCAGTGTAACAGAGGGGTTGCCAAAAGAATGTAAACTATGTTACAATGGAAAAAATTCTTCTTTCTGGAGGCGGACTATGGACTTCTCCCTGGACTTTCCCGCCCAACTCTGGGAACCTTTTGCCCGCAGCCGCCCCTCTGTCCGCTGCTCCCCGGGCCATCTCATCTATTTGCAGGGGGCCGAGGCCACCTGCTTTTATTACTTGGTGCGGGGCCGGGTCAAGAGCTTTATCCAGTCGGAGGACGGAGGGGAGCGGGCGCTGCACACCTATGGGCCGGGCAGCCTGTTTGGCGAGGCCTCCTTCTTCGACGAGCTGCCCCGGGTCTCCTCCGCCGTGGCCCTGACCAGCTGTGAAATCGTGGCCATCGACCGGGAACTGGTCACCCAGCAAATCCGGCAAAACCCGGAGCTGGCCCTGGCCATGCTCAAATATCTGGCCCGGACGGTGCGCCTGTTGTCCGAACAGGTGGACCAGATGGCCTTCCGTCCGGCGCGCTGGCGGGTAGCCCGGTATCTGCTGGCCCTGGCTCCCACCGGCGGCGAGGCCCGCTGCACCCAGGAGGACATCGCCGCCGCCGTCTCCGCCAGCCGGGTCACCGTCAGCCGCATCCTCTCCAGCTTCGCCCGCCAGGGGTGGGTGAGGCCGGGCTATGGGGGGATTCAGGTACTGGCCCCCGGCCGGCTGTCAGAATTATGTCAACCTTAGGGGCCGCCCTTCCCCCAGTCCGCCGGGCACAAAAAATATCCCTCTCCGCCGGTGGCGGAGAGGGATATTTTATTTGCCGCTGCTTTCGCGGTCTGACCGCTCTGCACTGGGCCGGCCGCGCCTTTTCACCTTCCGCGCGGCCAGGAGTCCCACCCCCGTGATGGCCGCCGCGGCCAAAATCAGGGCGAAGAAGTGGTAGGAGACCCACACCAGCAGGTCCTGGCCGCCCTGGAGCAGGCCGCTCAGGCTGGCCTTGAGGCCCGCCCATATCCGCTGGCCCAGCGCGGCGCTCTGCCCCACCTGTTCCGTGATTCGGGCCACCTCCTCTAAGGATATGCGGAAGGTGGCATAGCCAATGAGGGCGTCATACCGGTTCAACGTGGAGGTCAGCTGCTCGATTTGATATTCCGTGTCGCTCAGAGCGCTCTCCAGGGCGACGATGGCCTCCATGGTGTCCGCCTGCTCCAGAAGGGCCAGCAGGCGCTCCTGCTTGGTCTTCTGGGTGCGCAGCCTGGCCTCGGTGTCATAGTACTGCTCCCCCACATCCTCTGTGCTCTCGGTGCTGCGGGTCACATAGCCCAGGGACCCGGCCTGGGTGAGGAAGCGCTCATACTGCTCCGCCGGGATGCGCACGATATACTCCCCGCTTCGGCTGGCCTGGGTATTGCGCAGGCTGCCCCCATAGACCGAGGCCTGCTCGAAATATCCGCCGCACTCCTCTGTCAGCTGGCTCAGCGCCTGCGCCGCCTGGTCAAAGGTCTCGGTCTGAATGGCCAGCTCCGCCCGGCGGATGAGCTTGGCGTCCGTGTTCCGGTAGACCTCGCTCCCGCCGCCCATGGCCTCCGGGGCGGAGGGCATGGCGGAATCGGCCTGGGTTCCGCTCTCCTGCATCGCGGCGTTTCCAGAGGCGGCGGGCCGGTCCCCGCCCGCCCCGCCGCAGCCTGCCACAGGCAGCAGCAGCGCCGCCGCCACGCACAGGGCCAGAATTTTCTCTCGCTTCATACGCGCGCCTCCTTTTTCCATGCCGTTTTCCGGTTCTCTATTTCTATGGACGCAGAAAAAGGCCGCCGGTCGCACCAAATTTTGTTTTTTTCATAGGATATAGAAAAACGGAGGTGCTCACCATGCCCATCATCTATCTCTCCCCGTCCACCCAGGAGTGGAATGTCTATGTCAACGGCGGCACCGAGGAGTACTATATGAACCTGCTGGCCGACAAGATGGTGCCCTATCTGGACGCCAGCGGCATCCGCTACGCCCGGAACACCCCGGACATGACGGCGGCCTCCTCCATCGCCGCCTCCAACGCCGGCAGCTATGACCTCCATGTGGCCCTTCACTCCAACGCCGCGGCAGGTGACCAGGCGGGCAAGGCGAGGGGGTCCATCGTCTTTTACTACCCCGGCAGCGAGGCCGGGCGGCGGGCGGCGGAATTGGTGGCTGACGGGCTGAAAACCATCTATCCAGACCCCAACCGGGTCAGAACCCAGCCCACCACCGCGCTGGGCGAGGTCTCCAAGGTCCGCGCCCCCTCCATTCTGATTGAGACCGCCTTCCACGACAATCCGGAGGACGCCGCCTGGATTGCGGACAATTTGGATGAGATTGCCCGAATCATCGTCCTCGCCCTCACCGAATACTTTGACATCCCCTTCTTTGACGCCGAGCACCGCCGGCCCGGCGTGGTGGATGTGACCTGGGGGCTGCTGAACATCCGCGCCCGGCCAAACCCCCAGGCCCCCATTCTGGCCCAGGCCCCGGACGGGGCGGCCCTGACCATTCTCAACACCGACGGCGGGTGGCACCTGGTCAATTATAACGGCCTGCTGGGCTATGCCAGCGCCGACTACATCACCTTGTTATAAGGAGGCGGACGGAATGGAGCTTCATGTGGTACAGCCCGGAGATACCCTCTACCGCCTGGCGCTGGAGTACGGCGTGTCCATGGACCGGCTGATTGCCGACAACGGCCTGCCCGACCCCTCCCAGTTGGTGGTGGGCCAGGTCCTTGCCGTGCGCCGGCCCAAGGTCACCGCCATTGTGCGGGAGGGGGACACCCTGTACACTCTGGCCCAGCGGTACGGCGTCACCCCCCGGCAGCTGCTGCGCAACAACCCAAATCTCCACGGCAGAGCGCTGATTTTTCCCGGGCAGGTACTGGTGGTATGCTATGAGGAGCAGGCACTGGGCGCCCTCACCGCCGGCAGCTACGCCTATCCCTCCATTGACCGCGCGCTGCTCACCCAGACTCTCCCCTTTCTGAGCCAGCTCACCCCCTTCAGCGCCCGCTTTACCCCCGAGGGGGAGCTGCTCGCCCCGGATGAGCGCGGGCTTTGCCGCCTGGCCCTTCAGGCCGGGACCGCCCCGGTCTTTCACCTATCCAACTTAGACGGCAAAGAGCAGTTCTCCCCGGAGCTGGCCCACGCCCTGCTAGCCAGCCAGCAGGCCCAGGAGCGGCTGATTGCCGCCGTGCTCCAGCAGGCTGAGCGGCTGGGGTACCGGGGTGTGGACGTGGATTTTGAGTTTGTCAGCGGCCAGGACCGTGCCGCCTATCCCGCCTTTCTCTCCCGCCTGCGGCAGGCGCTCGCCCCCCGGGGGCTGTTCCTGACCGCGGCCCTGGCCCCCAAGACCTCGGACGGCCAGCCCGGCCGGTTGTACGAGGGCCACGACTACGGCCTGCTGGCCGGGGCAGTGGATTTCGCGCTGCTGATGACCTACGACTGGGGGTGGAGCGGCGGGCCGCCCATGGCCATCTCCCCCCTGCCCCAGGTGGAACAGGTGCTGGACTACGCCCTGACCAAGTTCTCCCCGGAGCGGCTCTATCTGGGAATCCCCAACTATGGCTACGACTGGTCCCTGCCCTACCGGGAGGGGTCCCGGGCCAAGTCCCTGGACAACGTTCAGGCCGTCCGCCTGGCCTGGGACCGCCACGTGGCCATCCGCTACGACCAAAGCGCCCAGGCCCCCTGGTTCCGGTATGTGGACGCCGGCGGAACGGAGCACGAGGTCTGGTTCGAGGACGCCAGAAGCATCCGCGCCAAGGTCACGCTGGCTTTGAACCGGGGGCTGCACGGGGTGGGCTATTGGAATTTGGACCGCCCCTTTCCCCAAAATTGGACGGTGCTCAGCACCCTGGCAAAAATCCGGGACGGCGGGGAAAGATGATTGCTTTTTTTCCCGCGCTGGAGTAAAATAACGGTACGATTTATGTACAAAGGAGGATATTTCCATGTCTGTCACCGTCGGTCTGAAGGGCCGGGCCGAGACCCGGGTCAACGAGCACAACACCGCCCAGGCGGCCTGCTCCGGCGCCCTGCCCGTATTTGGAACTCCCTTCCTGTGCGCTCTGATGGAGGAAGCTGCCTGGACCTCCATCGCCCCACACTTGGAGCCTGGGCAGAGCACCGTGGGCACCAAGCTGGACATCTCGCACGACTCCGCCACCCCCATGGGCATGAAGGTCTGGGCGGAGAGCGAACTTGTGGAGGTGGACGGCAAGCGCCTGGTGCTCAAGGTATCCGCCTATGATGAAAAAGGTCCCATCGGCCAGGGCAGCCACGAGCGGTTCATTGTCACGGACGAGCGCTTTCTGGCCAAGACCGCCCGAAAGCTGGAGGGCTGAAAATGTCCATCGAGACGGTTCGCGCCTTTTTCCGCTCTCTGGGCCGGGAGGGCGACATCCTGGAATTTCCGGTGTCCAGCGCCACCGTGGAGCTGGCCGCCCAGGCGGCGGGCGTCGTCCCCGCCCGAATCGCCAAGACCCTGTCCTTCCTGGTGGACGGCGGCTGCGTGCTCATCGTCGCCGCCGGAGACGCCAAAATCGACAACAGCAAGTTCAAGCAGGCCTTTTCCACCAAAGCCAAGATGCTCACCCCTGAACAGGCTGTGGAGATGACCGGCCACGCCGTGGGCGGCGTGTGTCCCTTCGCCAACCCGGAGGGCGTCCGGAGCTATCTGGACGTCTCCCTGCGGCGGTTTGAGACGGTGTTTCCCGCGGCCGGCAGCTCCAACTCCGCCATCGAGCTGACCTGCCAGGAGCTGGAGCGCTTCTCCGGCTGCGCCGGCTGGGTGGATGTGTGCAAGGGCTGGCAGCAGGAGGAGCTGTCCTGACCGCTAGCCGCAACCTGATTTGGAGTTCCCATCATAGAAGGAGGCGGGCACACCGGTGCCCGCCTCCTTCTTGCCGCCCGGGGCCGTCAGTCATCCGCTTTTCTCCCCCGCCGCCGCAGGGTGCGCCAATCCGGGGCCAACAGAACCAGGGCCGCCACGGCGGTGAGGCCCTCCGCGGCCGGGGCGCTGAGCCACACCCCGTCCATGCCCCACAGCCGGGCCATCGAGAGGGCTAGGGGGATGATGAGCACAAAGCCCCGGAGCGCGGAGACCACAAAGCCGGCCCTTGCCCGCTCCAGGGAGGAGAAGTACACCGCCGTCACCACATTGAACCCAGAGAAGAAAAAGGCGGTGAAGTACAGCCGCAGGCCCCGGACGGCAATCTGCCCCAGGACCGGGTCCCCCTCCCGGTTGAAGGCATCCACAATGGGCCCTGGGAAGAACAGGACCAACAGGTAAACCGCCGCCGCCAGGGCGAGGGCGGCCCGCAGGGCGTATCTGTACACCCGCCGGGCCGTATCCCGCTCCCCCCGGCCCAAAGCGGTGCTCACCAAAGGCTGAATCCCCTGCCCCAGGCCGGTAAACAGCGCCATGACCACCAGATAGATGGTCGCCACCACCCCATAGGCCGCCACGCCGGTGCCGCCGGCCAAGTCCAGGATGATAAAATTAAACAGGGCCAGCACCAGACCGGAGGAGACCTCCGTCACCAGGGACGGAGCGCCCAGGGCGGCCAGCCGCCCCGCTCCCCCCAGGCCGGCCCCCCGGACGGTCAGGCGCAGGGACGGCCGCCTGAGCCGGGGAGTCAGGATGGCGATGCTGATGACCGGGGCAAATCCGGTGGCCAGCACCGCGCCGAACATCCCCATCTCTAAGGGAAAGATGAATAGATAGTCCAGCACGATGTTGGAGAAGCTGCCCCCCAGCATGGCCGCCATGGCCAGCCGGGGTCCCCCGTCATTGCGCACAAAGCACAGGCACACGTTGTTGACCAGAAAGGCGGGGGCAAACAGCAGCAGTACCCGCAGGTAGACGGCGGTCAGCTCCCGCACCGCCCCCTGAGCGCCCAACAGGGCGCTGAGCTGCTGGGACAGGAAGGCCCCGGGCAGCACAAAGGCCAGCGACAGCAGCAGGGCCAGCACCAGCGACCGGGTAAACACCGCTCTGGCCCGTTCCGGCTCCCCCTGGCCCCGCAGCAGGGCAAAGCGGGTGGCCCCGCCCATGCCCACCATCAGCCCCGCGCCCTGGATAAAGTTATAAAATGGAATGGCCAGATTCAGAGCGGTCAGCCCCTCCGCCCCCAGCCCCTGGGAGATAAAGTAGGTGTCCGCTAAAATATAGCAGGACAGCCCCAGCATCCCCAGTACATTCTGAGAGGCGTACCGGGCAAATTCCGCCAGGCTCCGGTCTGCACGCGCGCTCATCTTATCCGCTCCTTCCGCTCATAAAAAGGGGCGTCCGGCGCTCCCCTTCTTTGG
>CASECK010000050.1 GCA_949286295.1 uncultured bacterium
GCCCAGATTGGCATGGGCAAGCGCACCAACACCATTCTTCAGTCCGCCTTCTTCTCCCTGGCCAAGGTGATGCCCGAGGCCGAGGCCATCCAGTATATGAAGGACGCGGCCACCCACTCCTATCTGAAGAAGGGCCAGGACGTGGTGGACATGAACCACAAGGCCATTGACGCCGGCGCCACCGCCTATGTGAAGATTGACGTGCCCGCCTCCTGGAAGGACGCCAAGGACGCGCCCAAGGAGAACCGGCACACAGGCCCGGCCAAGCTGGTGGACATGGTGGATAAGATTCTGGACCCCGTGGACCGCATGGATGGCGACAGCCTGCCCGTCTCCGCCTTTGTGCCCCACGCCGACGGCACCTTCGAGCTGGGCGCCGCCGCCTATGAGAAGCGGGGCGTGGCGGTGATGGTCCCCACCTGGGATTCCACCAAGTGCATCCAGTGCAATCAGTGCTCCTACGTCTGCCCCCACGCCACCATCCGGCCCTTCGCCCTGACTGGGGAGGAGGCCGCCAAGGTCCCCGCCGCGGCCAAGGTCGTGGACGTAAAGGCCGGCAAGGGCAAGGGCGTGTACCAGTTCTCCATCGCCATCAGCCCCCTGGACTGCATGGGCTGCGCGGTCTGCGCCAACACCTGCCCGGTGAAGGCCCTGACCATGGTGCCCCAGGAGCAGGAGGCCGGGCAGCAGGAGGTGTTCGACCACATGGTGGCCAACGTCTCCGTCAAGGAGGATGTGGCCGACCTGACCGTCAAGGGGTCCCAGTTCAAAAAGCCGCTGCTGGAGTTCTCCGGCTCCTGCGCCGGCTGCGCCGAGACCGCCTATGCCCGCCTCATCACCCAGCTGTTTGGCGAGCGGATGTATATCTCCAACGCCACCGGATGCTCCTCCATCTGGGGCGGCCCCGCCGCCACCTCCCCCTACGCCACCAATGCCGAGGGGAAGGGTCCCGCCTGGGCCAACTCCCTGTTCGAGGACAACGCCGAGCACGGCCTGGGCCTCTACCTGGGCCAGAAGGCGGTCCGGGACCGGCTGGCCGCCAAGACCCGGGAGCTCATCGCCAAGGACTGGACTGTGCCCGCGCTGAAGCAGGCCGCCCAGACGTGGCTGGACACCATGGAGGACGGACAGGCCAACGCCCAGGCCACCAAGGACTATGTGGCCGCGCTGGAGGCCGGCCTGTGCACTGTGGACGAGCTGCTGGCCAGCGGCAACGCCGAGATTCAGGCCTTCGGCAAGCAGCTCCAGGCCCAGGGCGAGAAGCTGTGCCAGTGCGACGCCTGCAAGCTGGTCAAGGAGATTCTGGATGAGAAGGATTACCTGTCCAAGAAGTCCGTGTGGATCTTCGGCGGCGACGGCTGGGCCTACGACATCGGTTACGGCGGCGTGGACCACGTCCTGGCCTCCGGCGAGGATGTGAACATCTTTGTGTTCGACACCGAGGTGTATTCCAATACCGGCGGGCAGGCCTCCAAGGCCTCCAACATCGGCCAGGTGGCCCAGTTTGCCGCCGCCGGCAAGGTGATGCCGAAGAAGTCCCTGTCCGAGATTGCCATGACCTATGGCTATGTCTATGTGGCCCAGGTGGCCATGGGGGCCAACCCCAACCAGACCCTGAAGGCCATCGCCGAGGCCGAGGCCTATCACGGCCCCTCCCTCATCATCGGCTACGCCCCCTGCGAGATGCACTCCATCAAGGGCGGCATGAGCAACTGTCAGGCCGAGATGAAAAAGGCCGTGGACTGCGGCTACTGGAATATGTTCCGCTTCAACCCCGACCTGAAGAAGCAGGGCAAGAACCCCTTCATCCTGGACTCCAAGGCCCCCGCCGGCGGCTATCAGGAGTTCCTGATGAACGAGGCCCGCTACTCCTCCCTGACCCGCTCCTTCCCCGAGCGCGCCAAGGAGCTGTTCGCCCAGTCTGAGCAGGCCGCCAAGGAGCGCCACGAGAAGCTCACCCGCCTGCAGAAGATGTACGAGGTGGAGTAACTCCGCGCCGGAGAGATAAAAACCAACAAGGCCCCGGGACTATGTCCCGGGGCCTTGTTGGTTTTTCAGACAGCGCTTTGGTTTTACATCCCGCCTGCGGCGCGGCCCTCAGGGGCGGCGGGGGAGGACGTCCTCCATCCAGTCCCGGAGCTGGAGCAGGCTGGGGCGGCAGACGGTGAGCAGCGCCTCTAACTCCGCCGTGGGAGGGACTAGGTCGAGGACCATGGCGGTAGGCATCCCGGCGGCGTGGGCGGCCAGGATGCCGTTTCGGGAGTCCTCCACCGCCAGCGCGTGCCGGGGTTCCACCCCCAGGGCGCGGCAGGCGGTGAGGAATATCTCCGGGTCCGGCTTGCTGCGCCGCACCTGGTCTCCGGTGACAATGGCCTGAAAATAGGGCAGCAGGCCGGTGCGCTCCAACTTCTGGATGGTCCGCTCCCGATAGGTGGAGGTGGCCAGAGCCAGGGGGACGCCCCGCGCCTGGAGGAAGCGCAGAATCTCAGCCGCCCCCTCCTTGACGGGGACACCCTCCCGCTCCATCCTGGCCACGGAGCGGCGGCCGCAGCGGGCCTTGAACTCCCCGGCGGGAAAGTCCGGACCGTAGCGCAGGCGCATCTGCGCCAAAATATCGTCGTGGCTGCGGCCTACATAGAGCAGATAATCCCGCTCAGGCTGGGGAAGGCCCATTTCTTCCCCCACCTCCCGCCAGCTGGTCCGGCTGAGCCGCTCGGTGTCAAACAGGGTGCCGTCCGCGTCAAAGACGGCGGCCCGGATGTCCAGGGCGCTCATACCCGCCCAATGTCGGTGCGCAGGTGCATATCCTGGAAGGAGATGGGCCGGCAGGCGGCATAGGCCTTTTCCACAGCCTCCTCCAGATTCGCGCCCACGGCGGTGACCCCAAGCACCCGGCCCCCGGCGGTCAGCACCCTGCCGTCCCCGTCCAGCTTGGTGCCGGCGTGGAACACGGTGGCCAGCTTTTCCGCCTCCTCCAGGCCGGAGATGGGGTAGCCGCTGTGGTAGTTCACCGGGTAGCCCCCGGAGGCCAGCACGATGCAGCAGGCCGCGCCGGGCTTCCACTGGATGTGGAGCTGGTCCAGCGTGCCGTCCACACAGGCCTGGAAGATATCCATCAGGTCGGTGTCCAGCATGGACAGGATGGGCTGGGTCTCCGGGTCGCCGAAGCGGGCGTTGTACTCCACCACCTTGGGGCCCTCCCCGGTGAGCATCAGCCCGAAGTAGATGACCCCCTTGAAGGGCCGCCCCTCCGCGTTCATGGCCCGGACCGTGGGGAGGAAGATTCGCTCCATACACGCCGCGGCAATCTCCGGGGTGTAGTTGGGGGAGGGGCAGAAGGCCCCCATGCCCCCGGTATTGGGCCCCCGGTTGCCGTCATAGGCCCGCTTGTGGTCCTGGGAGGACAGCATGGGGACTAGGTGTTCCCCGTCGCAGAAGGCCAGCACGGTCACTTCCGGGCCGGTCATGCACTCCTCGATGACCACCCTGGCGCCGCTGTCCCCAAATTTCCGGTCCTCCATCATCTCCCGCAGGGCGGCCTCGGCCTCCTCCACCGTGGCGGCCACCACCACGCCCTTGCCCAGGGCCAGGCCGTCGGCCTTGACCACGATGGGGGTGCCCTGCCGCCGGACGTAGGCCAGGGCGGCGGAGAGGTCTGTAAAGGTCTCATACCTGGCAGTTGGGATGTGGTAATTCCGCATCAATTCTTTGGAGAAGGCCTTGCTGGCCTCGATGACGGCGGCGTTGGCCCGGGGGCCGAAGGCCCGGATGCCCGCCGCCTCCATGGCGTCCACCATACCCAGGGCCAGGGGGTCGTCGGGCGCCACCACCACAAAGTCCATGGCGTTCTCTCTGGCCCAGCGCACCATAGCCTCCACGTCGGTGGCCTTGATGGGGACGCACCGGGCCACCTGGGAGATTCCGCCGTTGCCCGGGGCGCAGTACAGCTCGGTGACCCGGGGGCTCTGGGCCAGCTTCCAGCAGATGGCGTGCTCGCGGCCCCCGCCGCCCACGACTAAGACTTTCATTGTTTGAAACACCTCATTCCAAAAGTACGATTTCAGTGGTGGAACAGACGCACGCCGGTAAAGGCCATGACCATGCCGTACTTGTCGGCGGTGGCGATGACCTGGCTGTCCCGGATGGAGCCGCCGGGCTGGACGATGTACCGGGCGCCGGATTTCCGGGCCCGTTCCACGTTGTCCCCAAAGGGGAAGAAGGCGTCGGACCCCACGGTGACCCCGGACAGCTGGGCGATCCACTCGGCCTTCTCCTGCCGGGTGAGAACCTGGGGCTTGTCCTGGAAGATAGTCTGCCAGACCCCGTCGGAGAGCACGTCGTCATGCTCGTCGGAGATGTACAGGTCGATGGCGTTGTCCCGGTCGGGCCGGCGGACGCCGTCCACAAACCGAAGGGAGAGCACCTTGGGGTGCTGGCGCAGCCACCAGATGTCCGCCTTGCCGCCCGCCAGGCGGGTGCAGTGGATGCGGCTCTGCTGGCCGGCGCCCACCCCCAGGGTCTGGCCGTCCTTGACATAGACCACGGAGTTGGACTGGGTATACTTCAGGGTGATAAGGGCCAGCAGCATATCGTTCTCCGCCTGGGGGGGCA
>CASECK010000051.1 GCA_949286295.1 uncultured bacterium
CATAAAAGGTCAAATAGTGGTCATAGGTGACAAAAATCAGTCCGTCATTTGAATAGAGCAATCGGCAACCATTGCGATACCCGCGGACATAATCAAAATCCGCCTCATACCAAACTCGACCGATTGCTACAGGAAGCCTAATGATAATTTACAAAATAAAAGGGTGAGTCCTATAAGGACTCACCCTTGGTCCGAGTGACTGGATTCGAACCAGCGGCCTCTTGAACCCCATTCAAGCGCGATACCAAACTTCGCCACACCCGGATACTGTCTGTGGGACAGCTTATGTATATTACCACGGACGGCGGAAAAAAGCAAGTCCTTTTTCAAAAATTTTTCCTGTTTTTCACCCCTTCGGGGCTTCCCCTCCTCACAGGCTCCGGCCGCCGCCCTTCTCTCCCGCCGGGGGGAGCACCGGGCGGCCCTGGGCGTCAAAGTCCCAGATGAGATATAGCCCGGAGGACCACCGCTCCGCCCGGGCCAGGAGCAGCGCCCCCTCCAGCACCGCCGGACAATTTGTCCGGAAGGGGGCCGCCAGGGAAAAGCCCCCCTCCCCCCGCCGGCACAGCATGGGTCCGCCTGTCTGCCCCCGCAGCACCGGGTCGGCCAGCAGCCGCTCCGGATGCGCCTCGCAGTACCAGCCCCGCTCCCCGCTCTCCCCGAAGGGGAAGGCCAGCACAGCCCTGGCCCGAAAGCGGGGCCAGCAGCCCGCCCGCTCCAGCTCCCCCACCGGCAGGGCCCGGCGCAGCTCCAGCTGCTCCCCCTCCGGCGCCAGGGTGCCCCGCAGGAAGTTTCCGCCCCGCTCCCCGTGCAGCCACACCTTGTAAAGCCCCCGGCCGTCCGCCGGCCGCCGGGCTGTCAGCCGGACCCGGACCCCCTCCGGCTCCACCGTCAGGCTCCCGCCGCCCTCCATCTCCAGTCTCTGCTCCACCGCTTCCGCCCCCCGTGCCATCCTATGCCCGGCGGCGGCAAAAAAGAAGGGGGACGGCCCGCGCCGTCCCGCCCTCTCATTCCTCCCAGCTCTCCCGCCGGGGGGTCCACCCCTCCACCAGGGGACCCAGCTGGCCGATGACCTTCGGGGGGCAGACGGCCACCACGTCGATGCTCTGGCCGTACTCCACCTGCTCCACCTTGGCCTGCTGATACAGCCGCTCCAGCAGCCCCCCCTGCTCATAGGGCAGGTGGATGGTCACCCGCCGGGCGCCGTTGTCCAGCACCCGGCCGATGGCCTCCAGCAGCTGGGGCACCCCCTGGCCGGTCTTGGCGGAGATGGCCACCCGCCCCTCCCCGTGGGGGAGGATATCGCCGGTCCACTTGTCGCACTTGTTGAACACCTCGATGCGGGGGGTCTGGCCGGCCCCCAGCTCCTGGATGAGCTGGTCCACCACCTGGACCTGCTCCCGCCACAGGGGGCTGGAGGCGTCGATGACGTGGAGCAGCATATCTGCGTACTCCAGCTCCTCCAGGGTGGCCTTGAAGGCCTCCACCAGGTGGTGGGGCAGCTTGCGGATAAAGCCCACCGTGTCCGACAGCAGCACGGTGCAGGTGTCGGAAATCTCCAGGGTGCGGGTGGTGGTGTCCAGGGTGTCGAACAGCCGGTCGTTGGCCGGAATCTCCGCCCCGGTCAGGTGGTTGAGCAGGGTGGATTTGCCCGCGTTGGTGTAGCCCACGATGGCCACCACCGGCACCTCGTTTTTGATGCGCCGCTCCCGCTGGGTGGCCCGGACCCGGCGGACCTCCTTCAGCTCGGCCTCCAGCTTGGAAATTTTCCTGCGGATATGCCGCCGGTCGCTCTCCAGCTGGGTCTCGCCGGGACCCCGGGTGCCGATGGCGCCCTCCTGCCGCTCCAGGTGCTTCCACATCCCCAGCAGCCGGGGCAGCAGGTACTTGTACTGGGCCAGCTCCACCTGGAGCCGGCCCTCCCGGGTCCTGGCCCGCTGGGCGAAGATGTCCAAAATCAGGGCCGACCGGTCCAGCACCGGCACCCCAAGCTCCTCGGTGAGGACCCGCTGCTGGGAGGGGGACAGGGCATTGTCAAAGACCACCATGTCCGCCCGCTCCGCCTGGACCAGCTGCTTGACCTCGGCCACCTTGCCCTCGCCGATAAAGGTGCGGGCGTCAGGGCTGTCCTTGGACTGCACCGCCACGCCGGCCGTCTGTCCCCCCGCCGTCTCCAGCAGGGCGGCCAGCTCCTGCATGGACTCCTCGGTGGCGTTTTCCTCCCGGGGCAGGCTGTGGGCGCTCAGACCCACCAGCACCGCCCGGTCTAATGTCTCTTTCTTCTGATGTCCGGCCATAGCTCCTCCGAAATGGTTTTTCTGCCGCTCAGACCTTCTGCAAAATCTCCAGAATCTGACCGATGTACATGGTGTGATAGTCCTCCTGGGGGTACCACCGCCGCCTGACGTCCGGGGGAATCCGCTCCGGGTCCAGGGGCTGGGCCAGCTGCTTGCGGCACACCAGCACCAGCTGGGCCTGCTCGAAATAGGGCGCGCCGCAGGCAGCGTGGAGCACCGTGAAGCCGCAGGCCTTCACCTTGTCTACCTCCCGGCCGCTCTTGGCCCCGCACAGGGCCAGCTGCTCCCGCCAGGCCCCGTCAAAGAAGGACAGGGTGAAATACTCCTCCCGGTCCACAAACTCCTTGGTATACCGCTGGGGGCGGATATAGCAGGTGGCCGCCGGAGCCCCCCAGATGACCCCCAGCCCGCCCCAGGAGGCGGTCATGGTGTTACACCGCTCCCCGCTGCCGGCGGTGATGAGCATCCACTGCTCCCCAATGGCGGAGAACACATTCTGATTGAGCCGCTCTGGCTGGATGGACTGAAACATGACACATACCTCCTGTGCTGGGCGGCGGACCGGGCCGCGCCCTTCTTATTTTATGCCGGGCCTGGCCCGGCCCATACCGCCGCCACGCAAAAAGCCGCACCGAGACCTCGGCGCGGCTTTTGGACGGCAGGACTTACTTGTCCAGACCAAACTTCTTGTTGAAGCGGCTGACACGGCCGCCGGTATCCACCATCTTCTGCTTTCCGGTGTAGAAGGGGTGACACTTGGAACACACTTCCACGCGGATGTCCTTCTTGGTGGAGCCGGTCTCGATCACGTTGCCACAGGCGCACCGGATGGTGGTCTGCTCATAGTTGGGGTGGAGGCCTTCCTTCATTATGTTCACCTCTTTCTCCCTGGAGGGGTATGCTTATAAATGCAATTGGTATAATACCACAGTTTTTTGAGAAAAGCAACAGCTTTTTCAAAAAAAGTTTTGCCCGCTCACCGGCTCAGGACAAACAGGTTCCGGTCGGTGGCGAAGTTGGAGAAGGAGTAGAGCACCAGCACCATGTCGATGCCGTTGTCCTCCACATAGTCCATCACGCTGGTCTTGTTGGTCCGGGGGTCGAAGAGGTGGACCTGGGAGAAGCGCTGGGACAGGAAGGGGGCCAGAGAATCGGAGTAGGAGTCCCGAATCACCAGCAGCCTGGGGCCGTCCACGGCCGGGTTTTCAACGACGCACAGGGGCTGCTGCCGGCCGCCCAGGAAGAAGGAGTACTTGTCCTTCTCCGCCAGCCAGCTGTCCACATAGAGGCTGCCCTGGCTGGGCTGGGTCCCAAACCAGGAGGTGACCTCCACCCCCTCCTGGGGGACGTAGATGTCGATGCAGTCCGGCTTCACCCAGCGCACCCCGGAGGTGGAAAAGGTGGTGCCGTAAAACTCGTCCGTCACGGTGGTCTTTTGGTAGTCGCCGATGTCCAGCGCCTCCAGCCCCATGGCCTGCAAAATGGCGTTGGCCCCGTAGTAGGCCCCCAGACTGGTCCAGTGGTGGTCGGTGCGGTAGTAGATGTCCTCCCCGCTGTGGTCCAGCAGGGCGCCGGCCATATCGATGGTGGCCGCCCCGGTGGCAAAGTACATCCGATCAATCAGCGACAGCTCGTCGGCGGTGGGGGCCCCGGCGGGCAGCCGGCCGGCCCAGACGGCGGCGGAGGTTGGGATGATGCCCAGGTAGACCGGCACAGCCGTGTTGCCCACCAGGGCGTCCACATACCCCAGCTGCCCCTCCAGCACGGACCAGGCGGGGGTATCCACCCGGTTAATCAGGGTGTCCTGCCCGCCGAAGTAGACCCCGTTGTTCTCCTGCTTGCCGCTCAGCCGCTCCGCCCAGGCCTTCAGGGCAATCCAGCCGTCCCGCAGGGGGAACTGGTCGTTGACGTACTCCTCAAAGTCAGACATGAACGCCCCGCTCTTCACGCTGTCCAGCGTGGGGGAAGGGAACTGGGTCAGGTAGCGGTTCTCCTGCTCGGAAAACTCCCGGTCGGGCAGAATGAGCAGGGCGGCGCCAAAGCCAAAGACGAACAGGCAGAACAAAGCGGTGATAAAAATGGAATACTTTCTGCTCATACCGGCGCCTCCTTAAAATCTGAAGTAGAGGAAGGGGTTATAGGTCCCGTCCACCAGATAGGCGGTGGCCAGCGTCAGCCCCGCCAGAAGCAACACCGGAAAGGCCCCCTGCCGTCCCCGGAGGGGAAGGCGGTTCCACCCGGTGGCGGCCAGCGGCACACAGGCCAGAATGGCCACGGCCAGGGTGGGCAGGTAGCTGCGCAGGTAGTAGAGGAAGGCGGAGTCCATCAGCCCCGCGCCCATGCCGAACATGGCCTTGAGATACAGGCCCATGGCGGAAAAGTCCTCCACGGCAAACAGGGCCCAGCCCACCATCACCACGAACAGGCCGTAGACGTGGCCCACCCATCCGGGCAGTTTTTTGAGCACCTTGGAGAAACAAAAGCGCTCAAAGACGATGATGAGGAAGTAGTACAGGCCCCACAGCAGGAAGTTCCAGCTGGCCCCGTGCCAGATGCCGGTGCAGGCCCACACCACAAACAGGTTGAACACCATCCGGCCGGCCTTCACCCGGTTGCCCCCCAGGGGGATATACAGGTACTCCCGGAACCAGCTGCCCAGCGAGATGTGCCACCGGCGCCAGAACTCGGTGGCGGAGCGGGCCAGGTAGGGGTAGTTGAAATTGGCCGGGAACTCAAAGCCCATCATCCGCCCCATGCCCACCGCCATGTCGGAGTAGCCGGAGAAGTCAAAGTAGAGCTGCATGGAGAAGGCCAGGATGCCCAGCCAGGCCCCCAGGGTGGTCAGCTCCTCCCCCGGGGTGGACAGGTACACGTCCCACAGCTGGCCGATGTTGTTGGCCAGCAGCACCTTCTTGGCCAGACCGATGAGAAAAATCTGCACGCCGGAGGCGAACTGCTCCGGGGAGTGGCTGCGGCAGCTCATCTGGCCGGCCAGCTCCTTGTACTTGATGATGGGGCCGGCGATGAGCTGGGGGAACAGGGTGACGAAGGTGCCGAAGTTGACCAGATTCTTGGGCAGCTCGGCGTCCCCCCGGTAGATGTCCACCGGGTAGGTCATAGTCTGGAAGGTGTAGAAGGAGATTCCGATGGGCAGCACCAGGTCAAAGGTGGGCACGTTCAGCCCGAAGCCCTGAAGGGTGGAGGCCACCAGCACCCAATATTTGAAGAAAAACAGGATGGCCAGGTTGAGCACCAGGGAGATGCCCACGGCCCAGCGGGCCCCTCTGTCGTTCCCCTGTACCTTGCAGCGGTGGACGATAATGCCGGCGAAATAATCCAGCACGATGGTGAAAATCATCAGCAGGATGTACACCGGCTCCCCCCAGCCATAGAACAGCAGGTTGAACACCAGCAAAATGAAGTTGCGCCAGCGGAAGGGGGAGATATAGTACAGCAGCAGCACCGCGGGCAGATATAGAAACAGAAAATACGGGGTGGAAAATACCATGGGGTCTCCTCCTCAGGGCGATTTCGGGCTGGGGCGGGCCGGTCTTGCAAAGGTCCGGCGGAGGAGCAGCTCATCCGCCGGACCCTCGGACCGTCTTAAAACAGGGCGTTAAAGGCGCTGACAATGGCCTCGCAGTTGTCGTTGACCACCAGCATGACATAGCTGCCGTTGGAGACAATGCGGGAGCTGTTCAGCCACATCTCGGTGGGGCCGGGATACCAGGCGCCGGGCTGACCGCCGTCGGCCCCGGTCATATAGTCGATGCGCGCCTGGAACAGGGCCTTGACCGCCTCCACGTCGGCGCTGTCCGTCACCTGGACCAGCACCACGTCGCCGGCCGGGGAGGGGCTCAGGCCGCAGAAATAGGCCACCAGCTGCTGGGTGGAGATTCCGGTCAGGCCGGGGAAGTAGCTGTCCAGGGCGGCGCTGTCCATCTCCATCATGAAGGGCATCTCATACTCGGTGTTGATGGTGTCAAAAAAGGCCTTCAGGTCCACCTGGGAGCTGCCGGCGGCCTCCCCGCCGGAGGAGCTGTCCCCGCCCTGCTCCGGCGCGGAGCTGTCCCCGGTGGAGCTATCCCCGGCAGAGCTGCCGCCCGTGGAGCTGTCTCCGGCGGAGCTGCCCCCCTGCTCGGGGGCGGGGTCCTGCCAGGAGCAGCGCACGATGCACTCGGCGGTCAGGCCGGTGCCCTCGTCGGTGACGGTGATGACGGCAGTGCCCCGGGCGACGGCGGTGACCGTGCCGTTATCGGACACGGTGGCCACGGCGGGGTCGCTGGACGTCCAGGTCTGCCGGCCGCCGGCGGGGGTGGCCTTGGCCTTCAGCTGCCAGGAGGCCCCCTCCCTGCTCAGGGTAAAATCGCTGCGGCTCAGGGACAGGTCGGCCTCCACCTGGGGCTGGGGCTCCTCCGGCTCCACCGAGGGCTGCGGCTCGGAGGAAGCGGAGCCGTCCGGCCCGGCGCCGCCCCCGGCCTGGCCGGAGGCGGAGGCGTCGGGCTGTTCGGGGAGGGAGGCGCCGGGCTGGCTATGATCCGGCTCCGAGGCGTCGCCGGTCTGGCCGGGGGCGGAAACGCTCGCGCCGGAGCCGTCCCCATCCTGGGAGCCGGGCGCGGAAGAAGCGCTGCCGCCGCCGCAGGCGGCCAGCAAGGCCATGGACATGGCCAGGGTCAGCGCAAGAATGTAGGTCTTCATGGTGTCAGTCTCCTTTTCATTGGAATCGTAGACGCGCCCCCTACCGGGGACACGATGGCTTTGACGGCGGGGCGGGGAAAAAGTTCCCCCATCGGGCAGAAATTTTTCAGCCGGTCCATTATATGGCCTTTTTCCCTCTTATGCAAGCGGTTTATGCCTCTTTGGAGCCGCAGGAAAATTTTTTCTGGTTTTCTCCTCTCCCCTCTTGACATTTTCTCCCCGGCGTCCTATTATAATATCAACATATGAACAATTATTCATATATTGATGATAAGGAGATGATTTGGATGAAGGGAAAGCCGGTCCCCTGCTGCCAGGAAGAGCAGGTTCACGACGGCGCGGTGGCCCAGGCCCGCGCCCTCCTTCCCCCGGAGGAGGAGCTGTACGACCTGGCGGAGCTGTTCAAGATATTCGGCGACAGCACCCGGGTCAAGCTGCTGTACGCCCTGCTGGAGGGGGAGCTGTGCGTGTGCGACCTGGCCCGGCTTATGGACGTCAGTCAAAGCGCCGTGTCCCACCAGCTGCGGGTCCTGAAAAACAGCAAGCTGGTCAAATTCCGCCGCTCTGGCAAGACCATCTACTACTCCCTGGCCGACCAGCACGTGGTGGGCATCCTCAGCCTCGGCATGGAGCACATCCGGGAATGACCCGGAGCGGCCGTCTCTATTGATTTTAATGGAAAAGGAGCGATTCCCCATGAAAAAGACCTTTCAGATGATTGACCTGGACTGCGCCAACTGCGCGGCCAAAATGGAGGCCGCCATCCGCGGCATCGACGGCGTCGCCGCCGCCAGCGTGAACTTCCTGACCCAAAAACTGACCATCGAGGCCGACGGCGAGCGCTTCGAGGCCATTGTGGAGCAGGCGGTCAAGCTCTGCCGGAAGGTGGAGCCCGGCTGCCGGATTGTCCGCAAGTAAGCACAGCCGCCCAGGCGGGCGCAGTTCCCGCCCCGGCGGCAGGGAGGTATCCTTATGAGCAAAAAGCAGAAACTCACGGCGCTGCGCATCGCCCTCGCCCTGGCGCTGTTCCTCGGCCTGTTCTTCCTCCCCGCCCGGGGGGCCGTCCGGCTGGGGCTGTACCTGGTCCCCTATCTGATTACCGGCTGGGATGTGCTGTGGAAGGCCGTCCGCAACCTGAAAAGCGGCCAGGTTTTTGACGAGAATTTCCTTATGTCGGTGGCCACCGCCGGCGCCATGGCCATCGGCGAGTACGCCGAAGGGGTGGCCGTCATGCTGTTTTACCAGGTGGGCGAGCTGTTCCAGAGCGTGGCCGTCCACCGCAGCCGGCAGTCCATCGCCCAACTGATGGACATCCGCCCGGACTACGCCAACCTGGAGCGGGATGGCCGGCTTGTCCAGGTGGACCCGGAGGAGGTTCAGGTGGACGACGTCATCGTCATCAAGGCCGGGGAGCGGGTGCCCCTGGACGGAACTGTGCTGGAGGGCCTGTCCACGCTGGACACCGCCGCCCTCACCGGCGAATCCCTGCCCCGGGATGTGGCGCCGGGGGACCAGGTCATCTCCGGCTGCGTCAACCTGTCCGGCCTGCTCCATGTGCGGGTGGGCAAGCCCTTCGGCCAGTCCACCGTGGCCCGCATCCTGGACCTGGTGGAAAATTCCAGTGAGAAAAAGGCCAGGGCCGAGCACTTTATCACCAAATTCGCCCGGTACTACACCCCTATCGTGGTCTTTGCGGCCCTGGCCCTGGCCCTGATTCCCTCCCTGCTGGACGGCCGGTGGGCGGTGTGGGTCCCCCGGGCGCTGAACTTCCTGGTGGTCTCCTGCCCCTGCGCCCTGGTCATCTCCATCCCCCTGTCGTTCTTCGGCGGGCTGGGCGGGGCGTCCCGGCGGGGCATCCTGGTCAAGGGGAGCAACTATCTGGAAGCCCTGGCCCAGGCGGGAATCGTGGTCTTTGACAAGACGGGCACCCTGACCCGCGGCAGCTTCTCGGTCGCCGCCGTCCACCCCCGCGGCATGGAGGAGGGGGAGCTGCTGGAGCTGGCCGCCCTGGCCGAGCAGGCCTCCCCTCACCCCATCTCCCGCTCCATCGTCCAGGCCTGGGGCGGCACGCAGGACCAGGGGCGGGTGTCCCAGGTGGAGGAGATTGCCGGGCACGGCGTCCGGGCCGTCGTGGACGGCCGGGAGGTGCTGGCGGGCAGCCAGAGGCTCCTGGAGCAGGAGGGGGTGGCGGTGGACGGCGCCCACCGCCACGCCGGCACTATCGTCCACGTGGCGGTGGACGGCCAGTACGCCGGCCACATCGCCGTCTCCGACCAGGTCAAGCCGGGCGCGGCTCAGGCCCTGGAGGCGCTGAAGCGGGCGGGAATCCGCCAGTGCGTGATGCTCACCGGGGACAGCCGGCAGGCCGCCCAGGCGGCGGCCGCGCAGCTGAATCTGGACCAGGTTTTCGCCCAGCTGCTCCCCGACCAGAAGGTGGAGAAGGTGGAGGACCTGCTGCGTACAAAGGGCCCCGGGGAGACCTTGGTGTTCGTGGGCGACGGCATCAACGACGCCCCCGTCCTCTCCCGGGCGGACGTGGGGGTGGCCATGGGCGCCCTGGGGTCTGACGCCGCCATCGAGGCGGCGGACGTGGTGCTCATGGACGACGACCTGTGCAAGCTGCCCGCGGCGGTGGCCATCGCCCGCAAAACCCTGTCCATCGTGCGGCAGAACGTGGCCTTCGCCCTGTCTGTCATGTTCCTGTTGCTGCTGCTGTCCGCCGCCGGCCTGGCCAATATGTGGGCCGCCGTGTTCGCCGACGTGGGGGTGTCCGTCCTGGCCATCCTCAACGCCAGCCGGATGCTGCGGGCATAGCGGTACCGG
>CASECK010000052.1 GCA_949286295.1 uncultured bacterium
GGCCTGCCCCGTTCTAACGCTATAAAATTACTCTTTTCACCCAGTTATCCAGAAACGCCAGCTGTTCCTCCGTGTGGAACCAGTGCTCACCATTCTCCAGGACGGTGAGGCCAGCGCCATGCGCCGCTGCGAAATGCTCCACGGCCGGGCGGGATACCAGGTGGTCGCCTCCCGCATAGAGAATCTCCGTGGGAGCCTGCCAAGTGATGGGATGCTCCCGCACATAGCACAGGTACGCCCAGGACAGGGTTTCCCCGAAGTCTGTGGGGACCTCCCCCTGTTCCCGCAGCGCCTGCTCCGACACGCCGGTCCAGCCCATCATGTCCAAAATCAGCCGCTCCATGTCCAGCACCGGCGACACGAACAGTGCCTTGTCCAGCGCCTGGTCCCCCAGGGCCAGCATGGCGAAATAGGCCCCGATGCTGTTGGCCAGGAGGACGATGCGGTCATACTGCCAACGGGCCCCGTCATAGGCGGCCGTAATCTGGGGCGCTACCTCCCAGGGGAGCTCCCCCCGGTAGTCCACCCCCAGCACATCGAATCCGGGGCAGATGGCCCGAAAGCGGTCCGCCTCCCCGGCGCTGCCGCCCTTGCCGTGGATATATAATATCGCGCGTTTCAAACTATACCTCTCTGTTCTCGCCTGTCAGCGCCGCCGCCCGTAAAACTCGTTCAGCCGCTCCGCCAGTGCCTTGGGATTTTCCTCGTTCACCACATGGCCGGTGTTCTCAATGACTTGCAGCTCCGCCCCCGGGATGTGCCCGGCCAGAAAGCGGGCCGATTTCAGGTTCGCGCCGTCCTTCTCCCCGCAGAGGATGAGCGTGGGGCGCCGGAGCTCCCCCAGGCGTCTGCTGAAGTCCAGAGCTTTCATGGAGTTCCCCAAGGCGAAGGTGTCCCGCTTGTCAAAGGCCATGGACGCGAAGGCGGACTTGGGCAGAAGCCGGAACACCACGTTCTGGAGGGCAAAGGCGAACTTGGGAACTTTATGGGGCGTGCCGATGAGCACCAGGGTCTTGACGCTCTCCGGGTGGTCCAGGACATAGTCCAGGGCCAGGATGCCCCCAGGGAGAGGCCGCACAGGTGAACCGGCGCTCCGGCCTGGGCGCAGTATTGGGCGAAGGCGGCGCGGAGGTTGGGAAAGCTGGCCTCCCGCCCGTCCAAAAGGTTGGACAGCTCCGGGCACAGAATATCCTCCCGGCGGTCCAGATAGGAGATGGTCTCCTTCCAGCTGTCCGCTTTGTGGCCGGAGCCAAGGAGCAGGATTACTTTTTCCATAGACGCCCCCCTCAAATTGCCTGATTCCTGTTTATCCTACCACATCCCCGGCAGGAAGTCCAGAAATCGAGCCTGCCTCAAACCGCACCACCGCCCGCACCCCGTCCGGCGTGTTCTCGATGGTACACTCCGCCCCGTGGCGGTCTAAAATCATCTTCACCAGATACAGCCCCAGTCCGCTGCCGCCGGTGGAGCGGTTCCGGGAGCCCTCCTCCCGGTAGAAGGCCTCGAACAGGTGGGGCAGGGCGTCTTGGGAGATGTAGGCCCCGGTGTTCTCCACCGTCAGGGCTGGGCGGCCGTCCAGCAGGCCGCACCACACCCGCACCTGCGCCCCCTCCGGGGAGTAGAGGGCGGCGTTGGACAGCAGGTTCCCCACCGCCTTCCCCAACAGGGAGGCGTCCCCGGTGACAGTAAGTCCCGGCGTCAGGTCCTTCTCCAACCACTGGCCCCGCTGCTCCAGAAGGGGCGCGTCCAGGGTCAGCTGGCGCTCCAGGAGGGCGGACAGGTCTACCACTTCCCGCGTTAGGGCCACAGAGCCGGTCTCCATGCGGGAGATGGCCAGCATCTCCTGTACCAGATTTTCCATCCGCCCCGTCACCTGGAGGGAGCGCAGCAGGTACTTGTCCCGGTTCTGGTAGACTCCCACCCCCTCCAGCATCCCGGTGAGCTGCCCCTTCAGGATGGTCACGGGGGTCTTTAACTCGTGGGAGGCGGCGTTGAAGAAGGCCATCCGCTGCCGGTCCAGCTCCCGCTCCCGCTCCACTTCCCCCCGGAGGGCCCGGTTGGCCCGCTCCAGCTCCGTGAGGGCGGCGTCCAGCCGCCGGGCCAGCTGGTCCAGGCTGCGGCCCAGCCGGCCGATCTCGTCCCGGCGCTTTTCCCCGCATTCCCAGTGGAAGTCCAGCTGGGCCATCTTCCCGGCGATAGCGCTCATGCGCACGATGGGCCGGGTAATGTACCGGGAATAGAAGAAGGCGCACAGCAGGGAGAAGACCAGCAGCACCAGCAGCAGCCAGGGGGCCATCTGCGCCAGGGCCCGCACCGCCAAATTCTCGGCTTGGATGCGGGGGGTGACGTAGAGGGTGTAGCTCCCGATCCGATTGGCAAAGGTCACCCCGGCGGCGATGGCGGCCCCGTCGGAGGCGGTGACGGTCATGGTCTCCCCCGTGTCTGCGTCTGTCCCATAGCTGACTACCGTGTCCCTCTCCGCTGCGGCGACGGCCACGCCCTTGTCCTCATACACGGTGTAAACCGTCAGTTTGGCCCCGGTGTCCACCAGCGCCCCGTCCGGCCCCACCAGCATGGCGTTGGCTCCGGAGGCAAGCACGAACGCGTCCAGCAGCTCCCCGCAGTCCTCCGGCGCGGTGTCCGCCAGCTGCTCCACCAGGGTGTCCACCTGGGCGGTAAGGCCGTCGTTCACCACGGCGGTGTAGGTGCTGGGGGTGGCCCAGGCGATGAGG
>CASECK010000053.1 GCA_949286295.1 uncultured bacterium
GGAGAACAGCGACATCAACCCCGAGGTCGCCGGCCTCCTCGGGGTTGATGTCGATGTTCTCCTGCGCCTTTTCAATCAGCGTCATCACATCGCCCATGCCCAGGATGCGGCTGGCCATGCGGTCGGGGTGGAAGACCTCGATCTGGTCCAGCTTCTCGCCCATGCCCACAAACTTGATGGGCTTTCCGGTGACCGCCCGGATGGACAGGGCCGCGCCGCCCCGGGCGTCGCCGTCTAACTTGGTGAGCACCACGCCGTCGATGTCCAGAGCCTCGTCAAAGGCGCTGGCGGCATTGACCGCGTCCTGACCAATCATGGCGTCCACCACCAGCAAAATCTCGGTGGGGGAGACGGCGGCCTTGATGCGCCGCAGCTCGTCCATCAGCTGCTCGTCCACAGGGAGGCGGCCGGCGGGGTCCAGGACCACCGTGTCGTTGCCGTGGCGCACGGCGTGGTCCACCGCGGCTTTGGCGATGTCCACCGGGTCGGCCTGCCCCATCTGAAAGACGGGGATGTCCAGCTGGCGGCCCACCACCTCTAACTGCTGGATAGCGGCGGGGCGGTAGATGTCGCAGGCACACAGCAGGGGCCGCTTGCCCTGCCGCTTCATCAGGCCGGCCAGCTTGGCGCCGTTGGTGGTCTTGCCCGCGCCCTGAAGGCCCACCATCATCACCACCGTGGGCGGCTTGGAGGCGATGGTGAGCTTGGCGCTCTGCCCGCCCATCAGCTCGGTCAGCTCTTGGTTGACCAGCTTGACAATCTGCTGGGCGGGGGACAGGGCCTCCAGCACGTCGGACCCCACCGCCTTTTCGGTGACCTGGGCCACAAACTGCTTGACCACTTTGTAGCTGACGTCGGCCTCCAGCAGAGCCAGGCGAATCTCCCGCATGGCCTGCTTCACGTCGGCCTCGGACAGCCGGCCCTTGCCCCGCAGCTTCTTAAAGGCGGCGGAGAGCTTTTCGGTCAGTCCTTCAAATGCCATGGGTCACTCCTTCAGCAGGGCCTGCGCGGTGTCCCGGACCCGGAGGGCCAGCTGCTCCAGCTGGCCGTCGTCCTGGCCGG
The DNA here is from genome assembly GCA_949286295.1 of uncultured bacterium. Classification (GTDB taxonomy): domain Bacteria; phylum Bacillota; class Clostridia; order Oscillospirales; family Oscillospiraceae; genus Lawsonibacter. The sequence continues at coordinate 1,063 of CASECK010000053.1, forward strand.
CGGCCAGCTCGGCCATGCGCTGGGCGTCCAGGGCCAGCTGCTCCAGCTGGCCGTGCATGAGGTGAAAGCGCTTGATGAGGCCTGTCTTGTCCTCTAAGCCGGTGAGCACCGCCTCGGCCCGGACGATGACGTCCCGGACCCCCTGGCGGGTGATGCCGTAGTTCTCGGCAATCTCGCCCAGGGACAGGTCCTCGTTGTAGTAGAGGTCGTAGAACTCCTTCTGCCGCTGGGTGAGCACGTCGCCGTAAAAATCGTACAGCATGGCCATGCGGTAAGCCTGACTTTTCATCCCCACAGACCTCCTGAACAGCATAAATGTAAAGTGAAGAAACTTTACATCCAGAAGTGTACCACATTTCCACCTGTTTGTCAAGCAGAATTCCGCCCCCGGGATCGGCCGCCTTTTGGTATATTCCCACAGGGCCGGGGGAGACTATCCGGGACGCGGGGGGAGAAAGCCTCTCTTTACTTTTGAAGGGGGGATGTGATATGATTACTCCAACCGTTTTGACAGCGAGGGACCGTTCCCCCGCCCTTGGGAGAAAGGAACAAAGAGCATGAGTGAAGTGACGCGCCGGGAGCTGTTTCCCGGGGTATGGCTGCGCGCGGTGCATACCGACAAGTTCAAAAGCTGCTATCTGTCCGTGACCCTGCTGACCCCCCTGGAGCGGGAGACGGCGGGAGCCAACGCCCTGATTGCCCAGGTGCTGCGCCGGGGCAGCGCGGCCCATCCCGATATGGAGAGCCTGTCCGCCGCCCTGGACGAGCTGTACGGCGGGGCGGTGGAGCCAGCGGTGCGCAAGAAGGGGGAGACCCAGTGTGTGGGCTTTGTGGCCAGTTTTCTGGACGACGCCTATGCCCTGGAGGGGGAGCGGATTTTAGAGCCCGCCGCCGCCCTGGTGGGAGAGCTGCTGCTGCGGCCCCGCACCTGGGAGGGGGCCTTCTGCCCGGATTACACCCAGCAGGAGAAGCGCAACCTCATCGAGCGCATCCGGGGCCAGATGAACGACAAGCGCGCCTATGCCACCCAGCGCCTTAGCCAGGAGATGTGCCGCCACGAGGCCTTTGGGGTGGACAAGCTGGGGGACGAGGAGACGGTGGCCGCCGTCACCCCCCAGCAGCTGTGGGAGCGCTATCAGACCCTGCTGCGCACCGCCCAAATTGAGGTATACTACTGCGGCTCCGCCAGCCCAGACCGGGTGGAGCGGGCCCTGCGCGCCGCCCTGGCCGGCCTGCCGGAGAACCGGAACCGGCGGCGGCCGGACTGCCAGGCGCGCCCCCACGCCGGCCCGGAGCCCCGGGTGGTGGTGGAGAGTCTGGATGTGGGCCAGGGCAAGCTGGCCCTGGGCTTCCGCACGGGGGGAATCACCTGCTGGGAGGAGGAGTACCCCGCCCTGACCATGTGCAACGCCATCTTCGGGGGCACCACCCTGTCCAAGCTGTTCATGAACGTGCGGGAGAAGCTGTCCCTGTGCTACTACGCCAGCTCGGCCCTGGAGAAGATGAAGGGGCTGGTGCTGGTGTCCTCGGGCATCGAGTTTGACAAGTATGAGACCGCCCGGGACGAGATTCTCGCCCAGTTGGAGGCCATCCGCCGGGGGGAGATTGAGCCCTGGGAGCTGGAGGGAGCCAGGAGTACCCTGGTAAGCGGACACCTGTCCACCCTGGATGACCAGGGCCGGCAGGAGGAGTTCTGGCGGGGCCAGGCGGCCGCCGGACTGGACACCTGCGTGGAGGAGCTGGCCGGGCAGTTTGCGGCGGTCACCCGGGAGCAGGTGGCCGCCGCCGCCCGGAAGCTGGAGCTGGACACCATCTACTTCTTGAAGGGAACGGAGGGGTGAGCATGGAGAAACTGGAGTTTTCCCGGGTGGGAGAGGCCATGTGGCATGAGAGGCTGGACAACGGACTGAATGTGTTCGTCTTTCCCAAGCCCCAGTTCCGGAAGGGCTACGCCTTCTTTGCCACCAACTACGGCGGGATGGATATGCGCTTTTGCCTGGACGGCCAGTGGCACGACACCCCCGCCGGGGTGGCCCATTTCTTGGAGCACAAGATGTTCGACACCAAAGAGGGCAACGCCCTCCAGGAGCTGGCGGCCAACGGGGCCAGTCCCAACGCCTTCACCTCCAACGCCATCACCGGCTACTACTTCGAGTCCACCGGGAAGTTTGAGGAGAACCTGCGCATCCTGCTGTCCTTTGTGTCCGTCCCTTGGTTCACCCAGGAGAGCGTGGACAAGGAGCAGGGCATTATCGGCCAGGAGATTGGCATGATTGAGGACGACCCGGAGTGGAAGGCCTTTATGAACCTGATGGCCGCCCTGTATGAGCACCACCCCGTCCGGGTGAGCGTGGCGGGCAGTGTGCAGTCCATCTCCCGCATTACCGCCGGCACCCTGTACGCCTGCCACAAGGCCTTTTACGACCCGGCCAACATGGTGCTGTGCGTGGCCGGCCCGGTGGAGCCGGAGCGCATCTGCCAGGTGGCCCGGGAGATTCTGCCCGCCCAGGCCGGCCCCATCGCCGGGCGGGACTATGGGGAGAAGGAGCCGCCCCGGGCGGCGCGGGCGCTGGTGGAGGAGCGGATGGAGGTATCCACCCCCATCTTCCAGCTGGGCTGGAAGGGCGACCCGGCCTCGGACGGCCGGGAGCGGCTGCGCCTGCAGCTGGTGGGCGAGCTGGCCCTGGAGGTGCTGCTGGGCAGCTCCTCCCCCCTGTATGCCGGGCTGTACCGGGAGGGGCTGATCAACAGCGGGTTTGGCTATGGCTATGAGAGCTATCCCGGCTGCGCCTTCCTGTGCGCCGGGGGCGAGTCCAGACAGCCCGAGGCGGTCCGGGACGCGGTGGCCGCCGAGGCCGGGCGCATCGCCCGGGAGGGCGTGGACGCCGGGCTCTGGGAGCGGGTGAAAAAGGGAGTCTACGGCAATAAGGTCCG
>CASECK010000054.1 GCA_949286295.1 uncultured bacterium
TGGATGCCCGAGTGCTCGGCGTTCTGGGTCCCGCAGTTGTGGATGCCGCACCCGGCCACGATGGTCACGTCGCTGCCGTCGCCGATGTGGAAGTCGTTATACACCATATCGTTCAGCCCGCTCTGGCTGAGGACCACCGGGATATGCACGCTCTCGTTTTTCGTGCCCGGCTTGATGATGATGTCGATACCGTCCTTGTCGGTCTTGGGGATAATCTCGATGTGGGCGGTGCTGTTCCGGGCGGCCGCCTTGCCGTTGGCCCGGATGTTATAGGCCCCCTCGGGCACGCCGTGGAGCTCGGCCACCTGCTCCAGCAGGTTCATTTGAATCGCGTCCATGTCAAATTCCTCCTTGGGAAATATGTGTGGGTTACCGCACCTTGTCCGCCAGGGCGCTGCACACCTCGGGCACGCCCCCCAGCAGAGTGGGCAGGATGTCTTTTCTGGGGCCGTCGTTCGTCACCTGGCCGTCGGCCAGGACGATGATTCGGTCGGCGATGTTCAAAATCCGCTCCTGGTGGGAGATGATAAGGATAGAGCCGTTAATCTTCTCATGCAGGTGCTCGAACACCTGAATCAGATTGGTGAAGGACCACAGGTCGATGCCGGCCTCCGGCTCGTCGAAGACGGACAGCCTGGTCCCCCGGGCCATAATCATGGCAATCTCAATGCGCTTGAGCTCTCCCCCGGACAGGGAGGCGTCCACCTCTCTGTCGATATAGTCCTTGGCGCACAGGCCCACCTCGGACAGATAGTTGCACGCCTCGGGCACGCCAATCTTCTTGCCGCTGGCCAGGGTAATCAAATCCTTCACCGTCAGCCCCTTAAAGCGCACCGGCTGCTGAAAGGCGAAGCTGATGCCCCTTCTGGCCCGCTCGGTGATGGACAGGCCGGTGATGTCCTCTCCGTCCAGCAGCACCCGGCCCTCGGTGGGGGTGATGATGCCGGCAATGACTTTGGCCAGGGTGGACTTGCCGCCGCCGTTGGGGCCGGTGATGGCCACAAAGCGCTCGCTGACCGTCAGGTTGATATCCCGCAGGATGCCCTTGTTGTCGCCGTCCTGCTCCACCTCATAACAGATATGTTGTAATTCCAGCATGGGGTCTCCTCCGTCCTGTTTCGCCGGCCCCGGGCCGGCCTGTCTATGTCTCAGTTTGCCCCGGACGCGGCCTGGCCAAACGGCTCTTGGGCCGCCCTCCCCCGGGACGGCCCCTATTCTATCACAGCATGGAAAGTTTGTCCATACTATTTCCTACTTTTTTTATAGGATTTTATTTTTCCCAAAAAACCCCCCTCCGCCCCAGCCGCTCCATCTCCTGTCCCGGCCTGCCCCGCAGCGGAAATTTTATGCCCTCATCCCCCATTTCCCCCTTGCCAGGCGGGGAAAAGTGTGTTATATATTATAGGAACAAATGCGTGGAACGGGAAAATAGCGGGGTTGCAGATTGCAGAGAGGGGCGGCCGCCGGCTGAAAGCCGCCCTAAGCTGTGCCGCTTGTTCGCCCGGGAGCGGCCCCTGAGAGGGGGACGGCAGTCCGCCGTTACCGGACAGGAGTGCGTATTGTAACATACGAATGCGGGTGGTACCGCGGAAGGAGTTGCCTTTCGTCCCTGGCGTACAGGGGCGGAGGGCTTTTTTGTTCCCTTCCGGCTATCCGCGAACTGGAGGTGTGCGCCATGATTCATCAGGCCGGAGCGGGCCTGCTGTCCCTGCTGTTCCTGCTGCTGCCCATCCGTCTGCCCGGGGCCAGCGCCCCGGAGCAGTCCGCCCCGCCCCCATCCCTCTCCCAGCCGGCCCAGGAGGCGGACGGCGGGGAGGAGCCGGAGCAGCCCCGGAATACCCAGCTCTACATCCTCATGTACCACCATTTTGTCACCGGGGACGGCCAGGGGCTCAACGACTGGACCCTCACCGGGGAGCGTTTCCGGGAGGATTTGCAGTGGCTGGCCGGCCACGGCTATACCACCGTGCTGCCCAGTCAGCTGGCCGCGGGAGAGCCGCTGCCCCAGCGGGCGGTGATGATCACCCTGGACGACGGATACGCCAGCAACTATCACATCGCCTACCCCCTGCTCCAGGAGTTTCAGGCCAAGGCGGCCATCGCCCTGATTGTGGGCCGGACCGACGCTGGCGATTCCAACTATCTCACCTGGGATATGTGCCGGGAGATGGTCCGCTCCGGGCTGGTGGAGTTCGGCTCGCACACCTATGACGCGCACAAGGAGCAGCCCCGGGGCATCCAGCGTATGGCCGGGGAGAGCCGGCAGGCCTATGAGGCGCGCATCTATCCCGACCTGCGGGCCAGCGTGGAGCTGCTGGAGCAGAACCTGGGGACCGGCGTCTGCTACTTCGCCTACCCCCACGGGCAGACCGAGCCATGGGCGGACGACTGCACCGCCTGGCACTTCGACGTGACCGTCACCACCCGGCACGCCCGCGCCGACCTCGCCCAGGGGTTGACCTGCCTGCCCCGGTACAACGTCTCGATGCGCACCCCCGTGTGGGAGCTTTTACCCGCGTGAACTACTTCCAAAAGGAGTTTTGAACATGAAAGAACAGTTAGCATCCATCCGCGCCCGCGCCCTGGCGGACATCGCCGCCGCCGGCGGCAGCGCCGCCCTGGAGGCCCTGCGGGTGCAGTACCTGGGCAAGAAGGGCGAGCTTACCGCCGTCCTGAAGCGCATGGGTTCCCTCTCCCCCGAGCAGCGCCCGGCCATGGGCCAGCTGGCCAACGAGGTCCGCGCCGCCCTGGAGCAGGCCATTGAAGAGGCCTCCGGGCGGCTGGCCGCCCAGGCGCTGGAACAGCAGCTCCGGGACGAGGCGCTGGACGTGACCGTCCCGGGCCGGGCGGTGAGGCTGGGCCACAAGCACCCCATGTACATCGCCCTGGACGAAATCAAGGACATCTTTGTGGGCATGGGCTTTACGGTGCTGGACGGCCCGGAGGTGGAGCTGGCCGAGCTGAACTTTGACCGGCTCAACGCCGGCGAGGGCCACCCCTCCCGGGACTGGTCGGACACCTTCTATTTTGACCGGGACAGCCGGGTGATGCTCCGCTCCCAGACCAGCCCCATGCAGGTCCGGGCCATGGACACCATGCCCCTGCCCATCCGCATCATCGCCCCCGGCCGGGTGTACCGCAAGGACGAGGTGGACGCCACCCACTCCCCCATGTTCCATCAGGTGGAGGGCATGGTCATCGACCGGGGAATCACCATGGCCGACCTAAAGGGCACCCTGAACACCGTGGTGGAGCAGCTGTACGGCCAGGGCACCAAAACCCGCTTCCGCCCCCACCACTTCCCCTTCACCGAGCCCTCCTGCGAGATGGACGTGCAGTGCCACAAGTGCGGCGGCGCGGGCTGCCCCACCTGCAAGGGGGAGGGCTGGATCGAGCTGCTGGGCGCCGGGATGATTCACCCCCGGGTGCTGGAGATGAGCGGCATCGACCCCAACGTCTACTCCGGCTGGGCCTTCGGCATGGGGCTGGAGCGCACCGCCATGCGGCGCTTCAAGATTGCCGACCTGCGGCTCATTTTCGAAAACGACGTGCGCTTCCTGGAGCAATTTTAAATCCTCCAGGGGGACGGTGTCCCCCTGGATACAAAAACAGTTCCCAGGGAAACCGTTTTTGATACTCCCCTCGCCTTTGCACGCAAAGGCGGCCCTGGCCGCCCCGGCCAGGGTTTTGAGGCGTCCTTCGGCGAAATCCATTCGCCTTCGGACAAAAACAAAAATTTTCCGATGAAAATTGGGAGGCTTTCATATATGAATTTATCGCGTAAGTGGCTCAGCGAGTTTGTCCGCGTTGACGCCAATGACAAGGACTTCGCCGAGGCCATGACCCTGTCCGGCTCCAAGGTGGAGCTGACCCACGACCTGGGGGCGGAGATCGAAAACGTGGTGGTGGGACAGGTCACCGCCATGGAGCGCCACCCGGACAGCGACCATATGTGGGTGTGCCAGCTTGACGCAGGTCAGGGCCAGCCCGTCCAGATTGTCACCGGCGCCTGGAACATCCACGTGGGGGACCTGGTCCCCGTGGCCCTGCACAACTCCACCCTGCCCGGCGGCAAGAAAATTCAGA
>CASECK010000055.1 GCA_949286295.1 uncultured bacterium
CACACCCTGCTGGATTACTTCCCCAAGGATTTCGTCCTGTTCATCGACGAAAGTCATGTGACCCTGCCCCAGGTGCGGGCCATGTACAACGGCGACCGGGCCAGAAAGACCACCCTGGTGGACTACGGCTTCCGCCTGCCCTGCGCCTACGACAACCGGCCCCTGAAGTTTGAGGAGTTCGAGCAGCGGGTCAACCAGGTGGTCTATGTCTCCGCCACCCCGGGGGAGTATGAGCGCACCCGCTCCGGGCAGATTGTGGAGCAGGTCATCCGGCCCACCGGCCTGCTGGACCCCCTGGTGGAGGTCCGGCCGGTGGAGGGCCAGATTGACGACCTGATTGGCGAGATCAACACCCGCACCGCCCGGGACGAGCGGGTGCTGGTCACCACCCTGACCAAGCGCATGGCCGAGGACCTGACCGCCTATCTCCAGGGGGCGGGCATCAAGGTGCGCTATATGCACCACGACATCGACGCCATGGAGCGCATGGAGATTATCCGGGACCTGCGGCTGGGCGCCTTCCATGTGCTGGTGGGCATCAACCTGCTGCGGGAGGGGCTGGACCTGCCCGAGGTGTCCCTGGTGGCCATTCTGGACGCGGACAAGGAGGGGTTCCTGCGCAGCGAGACCTCCCTCATCCAGACCATCGGCCGGGCCGCCCGGAACGCCGGGGGCATGGTCATTATGTACGCCGACACCGTCACCCCCTCCATGCGCCGGGCCATGGACGAGACCGGGCGGCGCAGGGAGAAGCAGGACGCCTTCAACAAGGCCCACGGCATCACCCCCAAGACCGTGGTCAAGTCGGTGCGGGAGCTGTTGGAGCTCTCCACCGGCGGGGAGCAGGCGCGCTCCGGCCAGGGCAAGGGCCAGACCATGACCAAGCAGCAGAAGGCCGCCGAGATTGCCCGGCTGGAGAAGGCCATGAAAGAGGCGGCCAAGATGCTGGAGTTCGAGCTGGCCGCGGCGCTGCGGGACCAGATTATCGAGTTGCGGGGGAACTGAGGGGCCTTCTATGGGGGAACCGCGTTTCCGGGGGACAAAGCGTCTGGCTGGGTACGGTAACAGCCAACCGGGGGCTATTTTGTGACAACTTGAGCCATCAACCGGGGCGGGAGGACGGTCGTTTTGCGGCACAGAAGGAGATTGAAATGGCCAAGAAAGAGGAAAAAACCAATGTGATGCGCATTTTGGAGCAAAAGAAGATTGCCTACCGCCCCCACGCCTATCCCCACGGAGAGGGGGAGGCCCCGGACGGGGTGACGGTGGCCCGGAGCCTGGGGCTGGACCCGGCCCGGGTGTTTAAGACCCTGGTGACCAGGGGGGCCGGCGGGGGGTATTATGTCTTTGATATCCCGGTGGCGGACACCCTGGACTTGAAAAAAGCGGCCAAGGCGGTGGGAGAAAAATCTGTCGCCATGGTCCCCAGCAGGGAGCTGCTGCCCCTGACCGGCTATGTCCACGGGGGCTGCTCCCCCGTGGGGATGAAAAAACCGCTCCCCACGGTGTTCCACCAGACCGCCCTGGACCAGGAGACCATCTTTGTCTCCGCCGGAAAGGTCGGGTTTCAGGTGGAGCTGGCCCCGGCGGACCTGATGGAGCTGGTCCGGGGGACCACGGCGGACGTGACCGCCGGGGCGGAGTGACCCAATCAAATCGGAAGATAACTGAGGAATACTGCTATGCAAGACCATATCTATGTAAAAGGCGCCCGGGTGAACAACCTGAAGAACATTGACGTGAAGATTCCCCGGGACAAGCTGGTGGTGCTCACCGGCCTGTCCGGGTCGGGCAAGTCGTCCCTGGCCTTCGACACCATCTATGCCGAGGGGCAGCGCCGGTATGTGGAGTCCCTGTCCTCCTATGCCCGGATGTTCCTGGGCCAGATGGAGAAGCCCGACGTGGACTATATCGACGGCCTGTCCCCTGCCATCTCCATCGACCAGAAGACCACCAGCAAAAACCCCCGCTCCACCGTGGGCACCGTCACCGAGATTTACGACTACCTGCGCCTGCTGTGGGCCCGGGTGGGCACCCCCCACTGCCCCATCTGCGGCAAGGAGATTAAGCAGCAGACCATCGACCAGATTATCGACCAGGTGATGGCCCTGCCCGAGGCCACCCGCATCCAGGTGATGGCCCCGGTCATCCGGGGGAAGAAGGGGGAGCACGCCAAGATTTTCGAGGACGCCCGCCGCTCCGGCTATGTCCGCTGCCGGGCGGACGGCATCGCCTATGACCTGTCCGAGGAGATCAAATTAGAGAAGAACAAGAAACACGACATTGAGATTGTGGTGGACCGCCTGGTCATCCGGGAGGACATCGCCCGCCGGCTTGCCGACAGCGTGGAGATCGCCTCCAACCTGGCCGGCGGGCTGGTGGTCATCAATATCGTGGGGGAGGACCGGGATATCCTCTTCTCCCAGAACTACGCCTGCGAGGACTGCGGGGTGTCCATCGAGGAGCTGACCCCCCGGATGTTCTCCTTCAACAACCCCTTCGGGGCCTGTCCCACCTGCACCGGACTGGGCAGCCAGATGAAAATCGACCCGGACCTCATCATCCCCAACAAGAACCTGTCCATCATCGAGGGGGCCATCACCGCCTCCGGCTGGAACAACATCAAGGCTGACGGCATCTCCCGGATGTACTTTGACGCCCTGTCCAAGCGGTACAAGTTTAAGCTGAACACCCCGGTGAAGGAGCTGCCCAAGCAGGTGATGGATGTGATTCTCTATGGGACCGGGGGGGAGAAGCTCACCCTCCACTATGACCAGCCCCGGGGCCAGGGCACCTTGTACCAGCCCTTTGAGGGAATCGTCAACCAGCTGGAGCGCCGCTACCGGGAGACCCAGTCCGAGGCCATGAAGCGGGAGCTGGAGGAGTGTATGTCCCAGTGCCCCTGCCCCACCTGCCAGGGCCGCAGGCTGAAAAAGGAGTCCCTGGCGGTCACCGTGGGCGGGCTGGACATCGACACCTACTGCCGCAAAAGCGTCAACGAGGCCTATGACTTTATGGAGCGGCTGGAACTCAACCCCACCCAGACCATGATTGCCGCGCGCATTTTAAAGGAAATTAAAAACCG